>JAYSRZ010000416.1:0-9893 GCA_043720775.1 Variovorax sp.
CATGCGCAAGGGCGGCATGAAAGCGGGCGATGTATTGATCCTCACCAAGCCCATCGGCACGGGCACTTTATTCGCCGCAAAAGACCGCTTGTTTGCCAAAGGCCGCTGGATTGATGCGGCACTCACCAGCATGGTGATCAGCAACAGAACAGGTGCAAAAGTCCTGCGCGAGCATGGCGCCACGGCCTGCACCGATTTAACTGGCTTCGGCCTGCTCGGCCACTTGGTGGAGATGACGCGCCCTTCAGAAGTGGATGCTGAAATCCACATGGCCGCCCTGCCCCTACTCGATGGCGCGCAAGAATGCATTGAAGCGGGCATCACGAGTTCTCTGCAAAGCGCCAATGTGCGCCTGCGCCGAGCGCTACGAAATCAGGAGCAATTCGTCAGCCATCCACGGTATCCGCTGATTTTTGATCCGCAAACGGCGGGCGGACTGCTGGCTAGCGTGCCTGCGGATCGCGTGGACGCTTGCATTGCAGCATTGCACGCAGCAGGCTACCCGACCACCTGCAAAATCGGCCGCATCCTTGCGCAAGGCGATGCGCTGGAGCCTATCTTTCTCGTGGCTTGAAAGTTCCAATAAGGATGACAAGCCATCTCCGTTCGTCCTGAGCTTGTCGAAGGGTAGCAAGGCTTCGACAAGCTCAGCCCGAACGGTGTTATTGATGATAAAGGCCTCAATGAATTAGGATTCAAGGATGAATACACAAGTCGGATTGATTGGATTGGGCGCGATGGGCAGCGGCATGGCGGCTTCGCTACGCCGCGCAGGCTTTGCACCTTGCGTGTTTGATGTTCGCAGCGACGTGACCGCAGCGTTTACAAAAGACGGCGGTACAGCTTGCGCTTCGCCTGCTGAGCTGGCCAAGAGTTGCCAAGTCATCATCTCAGTTGTAGTCAATGCGGCGCAGACTGAGGCCGTGCTGTTTGGTGAAAACGGCTGCGCGAGCAGCATAGCCAAGGGCAGCGTGTTTGTCATGTGCTCCACCGTCGATCCCAATTGGTCGATTGCTATGGAAGCACGTCTGAAAAAGCTAGGAATTTTGTACATCGACGCACCGATTTCCGGCGGCGCAGCGCGCGCAGCCAGCGGCGAGATGACGATGATGAGCGCTGGCAAGCCAGAAGCCTACGCCATCGCAGAGCCGTATCTCAGAGCCATGGCCGGCACGCTCTACAAGCTGGGTGACAAAGCCGGCGCAGGCAGCAAAGTCAAAGTGATCAATCAGTTGCTCGCAGGCGTCCACATCGCCGCAGCAGCAGAAGCTATGGCGCTGGGCTTGCGCGAAGGCGTTGATCCAGCCGCGCTCTATGAGGTGATCACGCACAGCGCAGGCAACAGCTGGATGTTTGAAAACCGCATGGCGCATGTGCTTGCGGCGGATTACACGCCTTTGTCAGCCGTAGATATCTTCGTCAAAGATCTAGGCCTCGTGCTCGATATGGCGCGAGCCAGCAAATTCCCGCTGCCGCTGTCCAGCACAGCGCATCAAATGTTCATGCAAGCCTCCACCGCTGGCTTTGCCAAGGAAGACGACAGCGCCGTGATCAAGATTTTCCCAGGCATTGAACTTCCCAAAAAAGCATGAGCAAAATTCTTTTAGGCTGCATCGCCGACGACTTCACAGGCGCTACCGATCTTGCCAACAACCTCGTGCGCGCTGGTATGCGGGTGGTGCAAACGATTGGTGTGCCCTCTTCGCCGTTAGACGTGGAAGTAGATGCGGTGGTTGTGGCGCTCAAATCCCGCACGATTTCGCCAGTCGACGCAGTTACGCAGTCTCTAGCAGCGCTTTCATGGCTCAAAAGCCAAGGTAGCCGGCAGATTTACTTCAAAGTATGCTCTACTTTTGATAGCACTACCCTAGGCAATATTGGCCCTGTGACGGAAGCTCTGATGGATGCACTAGGCACAGATTTCGCCATTTGCACACCTGCGTTTCCCGACAATAAGCGCACCGTTTTCAAAGGCTATTTGTTTGCAGGCGATGGCTTGCTCAATGAAAGCGGCATGCAAAACCATCCGCTCACGCCAATGCACGACTCAAATCTCGTGCGCGTGATGCAGGCGCAAACGAAGCGAAAAGTGGGGCTGATTGATTACAGCGTGGTGGCGCGCGGAGCAGCGGCCGTCTCTGAACGGATTGCGCAGCTCAAAATGGATGGCGTAGGCGTGGCAATCGTCGATGCGATCAGCAACGAAGATTTGATGCGGCTCGGTGGCGCTCTCAAAGACATGCCACTCATCACAGCCGGCTCTGGCGTAGCGATTGGCTTGCCGCAGAATTTTGGTATCCAGCCATCCGAGCAATCAAGCAGCCTGCCCCCAGCCACAGGATTCAAAGCTGTTGTCTCGGGCAGTTGTTCGGTCGCCACCAATGCTCAGGTGCAAGCCTTTATCGCATCAGGTTTGCCAGCTTTTGCGATTGATGCCATGAAGGCTGGCAGCAGCGCAAATGTTGTGACCCAAGCGCTCGCATGGGCTAAGCCGTTGGTGCAAGCCAGCCCTGTGTTGATTTACTCCACGGCCGAGCTTGCCACTTTGAAAGCTGTGCAAGCCCAGCTCGGCGTAGAAGCTGCTGGCGCGTTGGTGGAGCGCACATTGGCTGAAATAGCAAAAGGTTTGGTAGAGCTAGGCGTGCGTCAACTAGTCGTTGCTGGCGGTGAAACCTCGGGCGCATGCGTGCAAGCGCTCGGCATCACGCAAATGCAAATTGGCATGCAAATCGCGCCGGGCGTGCCTTGGTGTTTTGCGCACAGCGATGGCAAACCGATCCACATCACGCTCAAATCTGGCAACTTCGGTGGCGCTGATTTCTTCACTGAATCCTTTAAGCTTCTCGCATGATGACCCAAGAAGAAACCCAAGCGCGCGAAGAGATATGCCGAGTTGGCAAGAGCCTGTTTGATCGCGGCTATGTGCATGCCACAGCGGGCAACATCAGCGTTCGCCTCGATGATGGCTTCTTGATTACGCCCACCGACGCTTGCCTTGGCTATCTTGATCCCGAAAAAATAGCCAAACTAGACAGCAACTTACAACAACTCAGCGGCGAGTGCGCTAGCAAAACCATAGCGCTTCACGCAGGTATCTATTCGGCCAGCAACCCATTTGATACCAAAGCTAGTTGCATCATTCACACTCACAGCACGCATTGCGTGGCGCTAAGTCTGCAACAAACAAGCGCCGAGCTGCTGCAAGCCATCACGCCCTATTTCGTGATGAAGGTTGGTCATGTGCCGGTGATCAACTACCACCGCCCAGGCGCAGCGCAGGCCGCGCAAGAAGTTGCCCAACGCATCACTGAGTACGGCAAGCGGGGCACACCCATTCGCGCCGTGATGCTGCCGCGCTTAGGGCCCAATGTTTGGTCAAGCAGCCCAGCATCTGCCATGGCTGTGCTTGAAGAGCTGGAAGAGACCGCCAAGCTGTTTTGTTTACGGCCAAGCACCACGCCACTCAGCGACGCGCAAATTGACGAGCTGCGCCAAACTTTCAGCGCCATTTGGTAATTCACCAGCAGATCGCCATGCCTCAATTCGCCGCCAACCTCACCATGATGTATCCCGAACTGCCCTTCTTGGATCGCTTTGAAGCGGCGGCCATTGATGGCTTCAAAGCTGTTGAATATCTGTTTCCCTACGCATTCGATGCCAATGAGCTCGCCGCAAGATTGAGCGCCAATGGCATGCAACAAGTGCTCTTCAACGCGCCCCCCGGCGGCACAGATGCAGCGAGTATTGCCAAAGCATGGGACATCGATGGCAGCCGAGGCACAGCCTGTATCCCAGGGCGTGAGGCAGAATTCAAAGCCGGCGTAGAGCTCGCTTTGCGCTACGCAGAAGTTTTGAAATCCCCCCGCATCCACCTCATGGCCGGCTTGATTCCTGAAGGCCTCACCCGCGAAGACGTGCAAGAGACCTATGTGAGCAACCTGCGCTGGGCGGCCCAGCAAATAGCAGCCGCAGGCTTAGACGCACTGATCGAGCCCATCAACACCCGAGATATCCCGCGCTTCTTTTTGAACCGCCAAGATCACGCCCACGAAATCATTGGCATGGTGGGCGCAAGCAATTTGCGTGTGCAAATGGATCTCTATCACTGCCAAATTGTCGAAGGCGATGTGGCCATGAAAATCCGCAAATACCTACCCACAGGAAACGTAGGTCATTTCCAAATCGCCGGTGTCCCTGAGCGGCACGAGCCCGATATCGGCGAACTCAATTACGACTATCTTTTCAAAGTGATTGACGAAGTGAGCCAGCAGTGCAGTTGGAAAGGCTGGATCGGTTGCGAATATCGACCGAAAAATGGCGGCCAACCGGGTGGCACATCCCAAGGCTTGGCGTGGTTAAAAAAGCATCGCTCGCAAACTTAGGTTGAACCGAACAAGCGGGTTCGACTCTTTTCTTCAGGAGACACAACATGCCCCAACTGTTCAAAAGACTTTTTCTCGTCGCCCTTGCCTTATCAGCAGGCCTGCTCACTGGCTGCGGCACGATCTACGCTACGGCTAAAAACAATGCTGGCGATCCCGTCATGCTGCTCGGCTACGACCCCGTGGCTTACTTCACCGAAGGCAAACCCGTCAAAGGCAGCGCGCAGCATCAAGTCAAGCTGCCCGAGCGCAGCTACTACTTTGCATCGGCGCAAAACAAAGTCTTGTTTGAAGCCAACACGGCCAAATACGAGCCGCAATACGGCGGTTTTTGCGCCAGCGGGGCAGCCTACGCCATCAAGCTCGGCTCCGATCCCAGCGCCTGGCAAATCGAGAATGGCCGTCTCTTCATCTTCGGCGATGTATTGGGCGCCGAAGCTTGGAGGCTCAACCCCGCATGGAACATCGGCCATGCCGACAAACTTTGGCCCAGCATTGCCGATAAAGGCTGGCGCAGCGCCACGCTCTCAGCCTTCGCGAGCAAAGTGCCGCATTACAAAACCGGTGCGCAAATTCAAACCGAGTGGGAGCAGAAAAACCCCGGCAAAACCTGGCCAACTTTTAACCCCGGCGGCATGATCGACAACCTCATCGTCAAGCAAACCGGCTGGCGCGCCGCAGAAGGCTTTGGGCAGCCCGCGCTGGGGTATCCGCAATAGCATTGCAGGCTTAACGAAAAAAAGGCCACGTGTCTCGTGGCCTTTTTTTTAATTGCGTGCGCTCAACCCTGAATCTGATCTTTGAGCTTGTGGCTCGCGTGAAAAGTCACCACGCGGCGGGAATCGATGGGGATGGGCTCACCTGTGCGGGGGTTGCGGCCTGGGCGGGGGGCTTTGGTGCGGATTTGGAAATTGCCGAAGCCGGAGATTTTCACGTCTTGGCCGGCGACGACGCTTCTTGAGATCAGCTCGAAGAAGGCATCAATCATGTCTTTGGATTCACGCTTGTTCAGACCAATTTGATCAAACAACATGTCGGCCAACTGCGCCTTGGTCAGCGCTGGCGTTTCTAAACTTTCGACCATGAAATCCATTGTGTGTTCCGTCATTTCTGTCTTATTCTAATACTATAAATTTGATAGCGCCTCACGCAGTATTTACGCCGGCTAGATGCTTAAATCGCTTCAAATCTTGATGTGAAACCGATCTTACGCACGCAAACGCGCACTGACTGTGCTTTGCAGTGATGAAAGTACAGCTGCAACGGCGCTTTCGATTTGTTCATCAGTCAGCGTCGCGTCTTCGCCTTGAAGCGTCAGGCGAATCGCCAAGCTTTTCTCGTCCATCGCCATCGAAGCACTCGCCTCTTTGGCGCGGAACACGTCGAAGAGCATGGCATAGTGCAAGAGGCCATTCGTCTTTGCGGCATGAATCGCGCTCATCAAAGCCGCGTGACTTACAGACTCTTTGACCACGACAGCCAAATCGCGCTCTACCGCAGGGAATTTGGAAATCACGCTGCTTGATGGCAAGGCACGCTCCATGACGGCATTGACATCAAGCTCAAACATCACAGGCGCAGCGCCTGCAATCTCATAGCTTTGCTTCCAGCGCGGATGCAACTCGCCAACCACACCGATGGCTTGACCGTTGAGGATGATTTGCGCGCAACGGCCAGGATGCATCGCGGGATGCTCAAACGCTTTGAACTCTGGCTTCGCAGGCGAGAGAAACGCTTCCACATCGCCTTTGGCATCGTAGAAATCAGCCGCTGTATCTTTGCTGCTCCATTGGCGCTGCACCGCGCCGCCCCAAGCAAGACCGGCGATACGCATCGGCTGCGCAATGCCCTGCACTTCTTGGCCTCCGTCTTCAATCGCCGCTTCAATTGACGTTTGGACGCTTGCATCGCGCATAAACACACGCCCCAGTTCGAAGACGCGAACGCGCGATGCCTTGCGATCCTGATTGTGTTTGAGCACAGCAAGCAGGCTGCCCAAAAGCGACGAGCGCATCACCGAGAGTTGGCTGGCAATCGGATTAAGCAGTTTGATCGGGTCAGCGTTGCCCGCCAAATCGCGCTCCCAGCGTTCTTCGACGAAACTAAAGTTGATGGTCTCAAGATAGCCTGACGAAGCGAGCGAGCGACGCAGTGCAAAGCGGCCTTTGCTGCGCTCTGAGCGCGCTTTGGGCTCCACCGGTGCAAGCGGCGCTGTCTCGGGCAGATTGTTAAAGCCGATAATGCGCACTACCTCTTCAATCAAATCTTCTTCGAGTGTGATGTCAAAGCGATAAACGGGTGGCTTAACTGTGATGACATCTCCTGCGAGCGTTGCAGGCAGGCCGAGCTTGGTAAACACATCCAAACACTGCTGCGCCGACACTGGCATGCCAATCACTTTGCAAGCCCGCGCCACGCGCAGCTTGACTTCACGCAGCTTGGGCATATTCGGCTGCTGATCATCCAGCACAGCCGCTTGCCCGCCGCAAATTTCTTGCACGAGCCGCGTGATGTGCTCAATATGCGCCACCGTGAGCATCGGATCCACGCCGCGCTCAAAGCGGTGGCCAGCATCGGTGGAAAAGTTAAACCGGCGTGAGCGGCCTGCCACGGCTTCTGGCCACCAGAAGGCGGCTTCGATGTAAATGTTTTGAGTATCGTCAGTCACCGAAGTGCTGTCGCCGCCCATGATGCCGGCGAGCGAC
The DNA here is from genome assembly GCA_043720775.1 of Variovorax sp. GTDB lineage: Bacteria > Pseudomonadota > Gammaproteobacteria > Burkholderiales > Burkholderiaceae_C > JANMDU01. The sequence goes on from JAYSRZ010000416.1 coordinate 7,088, forward strand.
TCGACTGCTTGATCATCAGCGATGACGCCGACTTTTTCATCGAGCGTGACGGTGTTGCCGTTTAAAAGTTTGAGTGTCTCACCCTGCTTAGCCCAGCGCACATCGAGGCCGCCATGAATCTTGTCCAGATCAAAAATGTGGCTTGGTCGGCCGTATTCAAACATCACATAATTGGAAATATCCACCAGCGCCGTGACGCTACGCTGCCCGCAGGCGGCCAAGCGATCGACCATCCACTGCGGCGTTTTGGCCTTGGTATTCACACCGCGCACAATGCGGCCGGAGAAGCGGCCACAAAGATCTGGCGCGGAGATTTTGACAGCAGGCTTGTCTTGGAGCGTTGGAGCAATCGGCTTGATTTCAGGGGTGAGCAAAGGCGAGCCAGTGATGGCCGAGACTTCGCGCGCGATGCCATACACGCTCAAATTGTGGCCAAGATTGGGCGTAAGCTTCAGCGTGAAGAGCGTATCGTCAAGCTTCAAATAATCGCGGATGCTGGTGCCAATCGGCGCGTCAGAGGCCAGCTCATACAAGCCTTCAGCAGCTTCGCTGATCTTGAGCTCTTTCGCCGAGCAAAGCATGCCTTGGCTCTCCACGCCGCGCAGCTTGCCAAGCTTGATTTCAAACGCTTTGCCATCTTCGCCCGGAGGCAACACAGCGCCTACTAGCGCCACAGGAATGCGAATACCCACGCGAGCATTCGGTGCGCCACAGACGATGTTGAGCAGAGAGCCCGTACCCGCTTCCACTTGGCAAACGCGCAAACGATCCGCATTCGGATGCTGCTCGCAAGCCATGATCTCGCCAATCACAACGGAGCTAAACGGCGGCGCAGCAGTCTTGGTCTCTTCCACCTCCAAACCCGCCATCGTGAGCGCGTCAGCGAGCTGCTGCGTAGACAGCGGAGGATTACAAAATTCGCGGAGCCAACTAATGGGGAATTGCATGGTTTATCTCTTGCTTTACGAATTCAAATACAAATACAAATACAAATACAAAGTTTCCGGTCGCGAAAGGCGCGAAAAAAACCGAAATGAGATCTAAGACCTTGAACATGGTTTGCGGTTTTCAATGATTTTTTTGAATTTCAATTTTGAATTTCTTTTTCGCGTTTTTCGCGTAACTTTCGCGTCTTTCGCGATACGGATGTCTTGTCTTCCAAATCAACGAAACTGCGATAAAAACCGCACATCACCTTCAAAGAACAGCCTCAAATCATTCACGCCATATCTCAGCATCGCCAGCCGATCAATGCCGCTACCGAAGGCGAAGCCGATGATCTTCTCGGGATCAAGCCCCATGTTGCGTACCACCGTAGGATGCACTTGGCCTGAGCCAGCAACTTCTAACCAGCGGCCAGCCAGCGGGCCATTGGAGAACTGAATATCAATCTCGGCGCTGGGCTCTGTGAAGGGAAAATAGCTCGGGCGAAAGCGCATCACCAAGCCGTCGTCTTCAAAGAAGGTTTTGCAGAAATTGAGGAAGGTGATCTTCAAATCCTTGAAGCTCACATTTTCGCCCAGCCACAAGCCTTCAACTTGGTGGAACATCGGGGAATGTGTGGCATCGGAATCGACACGATACGTGCGGCCTGGCGCGATGACGCGAATCTCTGGGAAACTGGAACGACCGCCCTCAGCGGGCGCTTGTAATTTACTTGCATATTTCTTCGCATGCGCCGTCGCATAACGGGTCTGCATGGGCGAGGTATGCGTGCGCAGGCAATAAGGCTGATCGTCCTCGTCTTTCATGTCGACGTAGAACGTGTCTTGCATCGAACGCGCAGGGTGATTGGGCGGGTTGTTCAGCGACGTAAAGTTGAACCAATCGTTTTCAATCTCGGGGCCATCAGCCACGTCAAAGCCCATCGAGCCGAAGATTTGCTCAATGCGATCCCAAGCCTGCGTGATCGGATGCAAACCACCCTGCCCGCGTTGACGGCCCGGCAAGCTCACGTCGAGCGCTTCTGCTTTGAGCTGAATATCCAGCTCTGCATCAGCCAAGGCTTGGCGGCGCGAAGTCAGCGCGGCTTCCACAGCTTGCTTGGCCACGTTGATCGCAGCTCCGCGCGTCTTTTTCTCTTCACGCTAAGCGCTGCCATGCCCTTCATCAGCTCAGTGAGCTGGCCTTGCTTGCCGAGGAATTGCGCTTTGGCGTTTTCTAAATCAGCAGGCGTGGCAGCAGCGGCAAAGGCGGCTTGTGCGTTGGATTGAATGGTGTCGAGATCGCTCATCGAGATTCCAAAAGATACGATGGTACAAACAAAAATGGCCGAGGACTTTCGTCTCGGCCATGGAGCTACGGAAACCGTAGCGAGCGGGATGAGATTGCTTTCGAGAAGCGGAGCTGTACATAAAGTACAGCGAGCATCGCAGGAAGCAAGATCGCCCGCGCAGTAGGTTTACGCTGCGAGCTTGGCTTTGACCTGATTCACGATGCTTGCAAAACCCGCTGCGTCATGAACAGCCAAGTCAGCTAAGACTTTGCGGTCGATGGCGATGCCGGCTTTGCGGATGCCGTTGGCGAATTGGCTGTATGTCATGCCGAGGCCGCGCACTGCTGCGTTGATACGCGCAATCCACAACTGACGGAATACACGCTTTTTGGTGCGGCGATCTCGGTAGGCGTATTGGCCTGCCTTCATCACCGCTTCTTTGGCGATGCGGAATACATTACCGCGACGACCGCGGAAGCCCTTGGCGAGCTTTAGAACTTTTTTGTGACGGGCACGGGCCGTAACACCACGTTTAACGCGAGGCATATTATTTCTCCTTTAAACGTGATTAAGCGACACCCATGCCGGGCA
>JAYSRZ010000417.1:0-1192 GCA_043720775.1 Variovorax sp.
CGGCATGCTGCTGGGCTTGTCACGTAAAGCCGCTACGGATTTTTCTTTCTTTCTCGCCATGCCCACGCTGATTGGCGCGGGCGTGTACAGCCTCTACAAGGAGCGCGCTGTGCTCTCGATGGCGGATGTTCCGATGTTTGCCGTTGGCTTGGTGTTCAGTTTCGTCAGTGCCTGGCTCTGTGTGCGCTGGCTGCTGCGCTACATCTCCACGAATAATTTCGTGCCTTTTGCGTGGTATCGCATCGTGTTTGGCATCGTCGTGCTCGTCACGGCTTATACGGGGTGGGTGAAGTGGGCGGCCTAGATACTGTTGCCGGTTCAATCAACGGGCATTCGCCTTGGCGCATGTCCGTTGCGCCGATGATGGATTGGACAGATCGGCATTGCCGCTATTTCCATCGGCTGCTCACGAAAAACACCCTGCTTTATACCGAGATGGTGACCACCGGCGCTTTGCTGCACGGCGATGTGCCGCGTCATTTGGATTTCAACGATCAAGAGCATCCTGTGGCGCTACAGCTCGGCGGCAGTGAGCCGGAAGATCTAGCCAAAGCCGCGAAGCTGGGCGAGCAATGGGGCTATGACGAGATCAATCTCAATTGCGGCTGCCCGAGCGAGCGCGTGCAGCGCGGTGCGTTTGGCGCATGCTTGATGAATGAGGCGGCTCTGGTGGCCGACGGCGTGAAGGCCATGCTGGATGCGGTGAGCATTCCAGTCACGGTGAAGCATCGCATTGGGATTGACAAGACAGAGAGCTACGAATTTGTGCGCGATTTTGTGGGCGTGGTCTCTGATGCGGGCTGCAAGGTGTTTCTCGTGCATGCGCGCAATGCTTGGCTGAAGGGCCTATCGCCCAAGGAGAATCGCGACATTCCGCCGCTACGCTACGAGATGGTGTATCAGTTGAAGAAAGATTTCCCGCATCTCACGATTTGCATCAATGGCGGCATCAAAACCACTGAAGAAGTGCATGCGCATTTAAGGCATGTGGATGGCGTGATGATTGGCCGCGAGGCTTATCACAACCCTTATTGGATGGCCTCATGGGACGCTAAGTTCTACGGCGATACCTCAAGCGGAGCGCCTTCACGCGCAGAAATCGAAGAACGCATGTGCGATTACATGACGCGTCGCAAATCGCAGTTTGATACGCCTTGGCATTCCATCGCACGCCACATGCTCGGCCTGCGCC
>JAYSRZ010000418.1:0-3439 GCA_043720775.1 Variovorax sp.
GCGCCAAGTTTGGTCTGACCAAATTCATTCTTGATCGCAATAAGCTCTTCGCTGATGATCGCACCAACTCTTTCGGGCTTAGACAAAATATCCAACAAGTCGTCAATAACGGACATGACTTCTTTGTATTCCGCCACGATCTTGTCTTGCTCAAGACCCGTCAAGCGCTGCAAGCGCATGTTCAAAATTTCGGTGGTTTGTGCTTCAGACAGGCGATACAGACCGTCTTTTTGAAGCCCAAATTCGCGCTCCAGACCATTGGGACGATAGTCATCCGCGCTGATGACTGAGCCATCGGCCTTCGCGCGCGTCAGCATTTGCTTGACGATCTGTGAATCCCACGTCTTGCTCATCAGCTCAGCCTTGGCCACGGGTGGCGTGGGCGCATTACGGATGATTTTGATGAACTCGTCAATATTGGCTAGGGCCACAGCCAAGCCTTCCAGCAGATGGCCGCGATCACGTGCTTTGCGCAGCTCAAACACCGTGCGGCGCGTGATCACTTCGCGGCGATGCAGCAGAAACACGCTGATCAGCGTTTTCAAATTACACAGCTTGGGTTGCCCATCGATCAACGCCACTGTATTCACACCAAACGTATCTTGCAACTGCGTGAGCTTATAAAGATTGTTCAGCACCACTTCGGGCACTTCGCCGCGCTTGAGCTCAATCACCAAGCGCATGCCCGATTTATCGCTCTCATCTTGAATATGCGAGATGCCTTCAATCTTTTTCTCGTGCACCAATTCAGCAATGCGCTCTTGCAGCGTTTTCTTATTCACCTGATACGGCAGCTCATCGACGATGATCGATTGGCGCGAACCTTTGTCGATGTCTTCAAAATGCACTTTCGCCCGCATCACGACGCGCCCGCGCCCTGTGCGGAACGCTTCTTTCACACCACTTGTGCCGTAAATGATTCCGCCCGTGGGGAAATCTGGCGCGGGAATGATCTCCATCAGCTCGTCGATGCTGGCATCAGGATTTTTCAAAAGATGCAAGCACGCATCAATCACTTCATTCAAGTTGTGCGGCGGAATGTTCGTGGCCATGCCCACGGCAATGCCTGTGGAGCCGTTGACCAGCAAATTCGGAAACTTCGCTGGCAACACCAAAGGCTCTTTTTCTGAACCGTCATAGTTGGGCCCGAAGTCAACCGTTTCTTTATCAATATCCGCAACCAATTCATGTGCGATTTTTGCCAAGCGGATCTCGGTATAGCGCATCGCGGCAGGATTATCGCCATCGACCGAGCCGAAATTGCCTTGGCCATCCACCAGCATATGCCGCAGCGAGAAAGGCTGCGCCATGCGCACAATCGTGTCGTAAATCGCGCTATCGCCGTGCGGGTGATACTTACCCATCACATCACCCACGATACGCGCGCTCTTGCGATAAGGCTTGTTGTAATCGTTGCTCTGCTCATGCATGCCATAGAGCACGCGGCGATGCACGGGCTTTAAGCCATCGCGTGCATCGGGCAACGCACGGCCCACAATCACGCTCATCGCGTAATCGAGGTAACTGCGGCGCATTTCCTCTTCTAGGCTGATCGGCAGGGTTTCTTTGGCGAAAGGGGTCATGTCGTGCGCTTAGCCTGCTGCTGGTGAGCTGAAATTATTGAGAGGATTTTGTAGCGCTTGTGTGTCGCTCAAAACCAACGATTTTAGCCCGCTTTGAGGGCTATCGGAAACTCAGCGTGCAAGCTGGCTGACAGGCTTGTCGATTTGAGAAGTGTCTCTCAATAGCAACAATTCGGGCGCTGACCTATTTGTAAAGGCGCAAGCCTTGGACAGAGCTTGCGACTGTGGCACAATTGTTCGACGAGTTAACTTACCAACTCGCTAGGTGCAGCTAGCTTAGCTGTGGTATCAATTTTGAGGACGAATATGAAAAAACTGAACACAATCGCCGCGTTGTTTGCAACCGTCGCTTTCGCTGGCTCTGCACTCGCTGCTGGCTCAAACACTGCATCCGATAACTGGCGCTCTGGCCACGGCAACTTGCAGTGGAAAAATGGCGACGGCACCCTGTGCTGGCGTGATGCTGCATGGACACCGGCTACAGCTGCTAGCGGTTGTGATGGTGCAATTGCTGCACCAGCTGCTGCTCCAGCCCCAGCACCTGCTGCACCACGCGCAGCTCCAGCACCTGCTCCTGCTGCACCAGCCGCAGCTGCACCGGCCGCTCCTCGCGCAGCTCCTGCTCCAGCGCCAGTCGCTCCTCCCGCTCCTCCAGCTGCCACGAAAGTGACTTATGCAGCTGATGCATTCTTTGATGTCAACAAGTCGATCATCAAGCCAGAAGGCAAAGCCAAGATGGATGATTTGGTCGGCAAGATCAAAGACATCAACCTTGAAGTCATTATTGCAGTCGGTCACACCGACAGCGACGGCGGCGACGCTGCTAACCAGAAGCTCTCTGTATCCCGCGCTGAAGCCGTGAAGGCTTATCTCGTGTCTAAAGGCATCGAGAAAAACCGCGTTTACACAGAAGGCAAAGGCGAGAAGCAGCCAGTCGCTGACAACAAGACCAAAGATGGCAAGACGAAGAATCGTCGCGTCGAGATCGAAGTGGTCGGTACACGCACTGCCAGGTAATCGAAAGATTGCTTGAATCAGAAAAACCGCCTTCGGGCGGTTTTTTTATGCCCGCTTCACATTTGTGCTGTGGCTAATTAAAGCGAATATTAATTGTTGATCTGCCAACTTTGGCGTTCTTAGGCTCGCAGCCGCTCTATACAAAAGAAATCTTCCGAACGCGAACATAGCCATAAAGAACAACTCTAGCATCACTATAAAATTAATAGCACTCTACGCAGCAAATACGGAGGCAAACTGCTCAAAATGCTCTAAAAAGTGCGCCAAGCAAAAGATTCCCCATCTGCGCGGTTGGCCAATTCATTTTTAGGGTAAATTAAAGACTTGGAGACAAAAAAATGACTGAACCGACTGTTCTTTATGAGGAGCGACATGCTGGCACCGCAAAGATTGCGCTGATCACACTCAATCGCCCTGCCGCGCTCAACAGCTTTATTCCCGAAATGCACGAAGCTTTGCGTGCGGCACTCGCGCAAGCCAGTGCAAATGAGAGCGTCAGAGCTTGCGTCATCACCTGCGCAGGGCGCGGCTTTTGTGCAGGAGCGGATTTGAGTAGTTTCGATTTCACGCCCGGCCCGGGATTGAAAGAACGCGCTAACCCCGGCCCGGTGATCCAAGAGCAATTCAACCCCACGGCTCGCGCTGTGATGAACTTGCGCATGCCCACGATTTGCGCTGTCAATGGCGTGGCGGCTGGTGCGGGCGCGTCACTGGTGATGAGCTGCGACATGGCAATCGCTGCGCCTGGCGCAAGCTTCATCCAAGCCTTCAGCAAGATCGGCCTGATTCCCGATGCGGGCGGCTCATGGTTGCTGCCGCAACGCTTGGGGCTTGCGCGA
>JAYSRZ010000419.1:0-1192 GCA_043720775.1 Variovorax sp.
CTAACAATTCGTTCAAGCCGACCCCGCATCGTGGCGTCAACAGCGTGCTTTGCGCTACGCTGCACGCTGTTGCCACCCCGCCACGGGGCGGCTTAACTCAGGCGTTAGCGCCCAATGAAAAATTCTAGCTTCCGCACACTTCTTTGCATTAATGTCGCTCTCAATGCTGCAGCCATTGTTGCTGTTGCATTTCCGACATACTCGGAGTCGTTGTCTATGGCCGTTGAAAGTGAGCCACAATCGTGGCTAATGAGTAATCTCTGGCTTGCTGGCGGTGCCACAGGTCTGCTGCTCTCAGCTTGGATTTTGGGTTTAGCAGGATTGTTCTTCTTCAAGAGGTGGGCTCGTACACTCGCACTTTACACAACAGGCCTGACCTTGCTCGCAACGCCTTGGTTTGGTACCTATGTTTATTCTGGTATTGAGACTGCGCTGTTTGAGGCTGGCGCTCTCACTTGGGGCGCTGTGCTAGCGGCTTCATACTTCTCGCCTGTGAGTACTCGTTTTGGGCGCTAACAATTCGTTCAAGCCGACCCCGCATCGTGGCGTCGGCCATGTGCTTTACGCTACGCTTGCACATGTCCGCCGCCCCGCCACGGGTCGGCTTAACTCAGGCGTTAGGCGTCACACCATGACTCTCGGATTCTTAGTACAACTAGCAAAGCCGAAGCACGCATTTGATATCTCGGCAATGTCTCGCGACTACATTGAGCAGGGTCTTAGCTGGGGTTGGACTTACGAAAAAGTGTTAAACGCAATTAATCACACTGATACGAACGTAGCAGCTGTAGGAGAACCGGGCTCTCTACTTGCATTCGGGATCATGACTTACGCGGACAATTATGCGCATCTGCAGCTCCTCGCAGTTCGCCGCGCTGCACAGCGCAAAGGCATTGGAAGCTGTGTTCTTATCTGGCTGGAGCGAGTTGCGCGCTACGCTGAAACGGAACGAATCATTCTTGAAGCAAGAGAAAGTAACAGTGTGGCGCGATCATTCTATTCAGCACATGGCTACCAAGAGCAATCCATTGAGGTAGAAATGTATGGGGGCGTAGAGGCTGGGGTCCGCTTTGAGAAATGGCTGCGCGTCAGTGACGCCTAACAATTCGTTCAAGCCGACCCCGCATCGTGGCGTCGGCCACGTGCCTGCGCTACGCTAGCACGTGTCCGCCACCCCGCTGCGGGGCGGCTT
>JAYSRZ010000420.1:0-1191 GCA_043720775.1 Variovorax sp.
TTTGTACGGCACGCAAATCTGCGCCGTGATTGAGCAAATGCGTGGCAAATGCGTGCCGCAAAGTATGCGGAGAAAGCGGCTTGGTGATGCCCGCAGTCAATGCATGCTTTTTGATGTTTTGCCACATCGCCACGCGCGTCATCGCGCCTCCGGCCTTGCTGCCTCGCGCGGTGACGAAGAGATCATCGCTCTGCTGATTTTTCAAAATCTGTGGGCGCGCCTCTTTTAGATAAAGAGTGATCCAGTGCGCGGCATGCTCGCCAAAGGGCACGATACGCTCTTTGCTGCCCTTGCCAAAGGTGCGCAGCACGTGCTCCGTCAAACTCACGTTGTGTACCTTCAGGCTCACGCATTCGCTCACGCGCAAACCGCTGGCATACATGAGCTCAAGCATGGCGCGATCGCGCAAGCCTAAAGCGGTAGCCACATCAGGCGCAGCGAGTAGTTGCTCGACATCGGCCTCTGTGAGCGTTTTGGGAATGCGCGGCGGCTGCTTGGCGGCAAGGAGCTTGAGCGTGGGGTCAACCGTGGTGAGGCGCTCGCGCAAGCACCAGCGGAAATAGCGTTTGAAAACCGTGAGCCGGCGGTTGGCGGAGGTGGCCTTGGTGCTGTCATGCTTGGCAGCAAAGTATTCGCGCAAGTCGAGTTCTTCGGTCGATTGAATGCCGCGCGATTGCGTTTCCTGCAACCACGCGACATACAAATTCAAATCACGCCGGTAAGCCTCCAGCGTGTTTTTGGCTAAGCCTTCTTCCAGCCAAAGGGCACTGATGAAGGCATCGATGCTGTCATCTAGCAATCGGTATCACTCAAGCTTGAGCTTTTGCTGCTCAACGACTCGTCTGTACACAGCCAGCTCAGCGGCCATTTGTTGGGCAAACTGCTCAGGCGTGTTCGCCACCACGAGTGAGCCGGTGTCTTCAATGCGCTTTTTAACTGCTGGATCTTGCACTGCTGCACGCACTGCAGCATTGACTTTTTGCACCACATCAGCGGGCAAGCCTTTGGGGCCATAGATACCGTAATAAGCCATGCGATTGACAGGCTCCAAGCCCATTTCTTGAAACGTAGGCACGTTGGGCAAAGCAGTCAACCGCTGCGGTGCAGAGACCACGATCGGAATCAAGCGTCCGGCTTGGATATGCGGCAAGGCAGAAGGCACGTTGTCAAAAATGATTTCCACTTGCCCGC
>JAYSRZ010000421.1:0-9842 GCA_043720775.1 Variovorax sp.
GGCTTCCTTCACAGTGCTGACGATGACGCTGCTGGCGGGTTGGTTTTTTGGTGAAGATTTATACGGTGCGGGCAATGCGTGGAAATGGAATCACAAAACCATTTTTTCTGTACTCGCCTGGGGCTTGATGGGCACCTTGTTGCTTGGTCGCTGGCAATGGGGCTGGCGCGGAAGAGTTGCTGCACGCTTTGTTTACAGCAGTGCAGCGTTTTTGCTTTTGGCTTACGTTGGCTCGCGCTTTGTGCTGGAAGTGATGCTTCAGCGCGCTGGATGAAATGGAAATATGAAATACGCTGTTGTCATTTTGGTCGTGCTGCTCGGCGTGTGGCTTTGGCGTAAAAACCGTGCGGATGATCGGCAAGCATCTGATCGTTCGCCAAAGCGCAGGTCTGCGGAGCCTACTGGCGCGCCTCAAATCATGGTGAGCTGTGCCGTTTGTGGCGTTCACTTACCGCAAGTTGATGCTGTTCAGGGGCAATCTAAGCATTACTGCAGCTTGGCCCACCGACAGCAGCGGGAGCCTTGATGCAAGAGGGCACCAGCCGGTTCAGCGCGCTGCTCGATACAACCGCTGTTGCATCACGAGAACTCGATCTTTCAGATCGTGACAGCGGGCTACCGCGACTGTGGCGCGGCTTTATGGCCGCACGTATGTTGGTCGCTGGCGTTTTGTTGCTTTTGCTGTTTTATCTTTATTTGACCGGGCAGCCACAACAGAGCTTCGCATCGCTGATTTGCATCGCGTATTTTGCGCTGACGGTGTGGGTACGTGCGTTTGGCAAACCTTCACTGCCTGGCGCGCGATTCGATCCGCAATGGCTGATCACCATCGGCGCTGATGTTCTTGTGTTTGGTTTGCTGCTTCACTTGCAAGTAGGCTCGACGAATTTTGCACCGCTGTTTGCTTTGCCTGTGTTGCTGGCCGCAGTGCTGGGGCCTTTGTTGCTTGCTTTGGGAACTGCCGCGACTGTAACGGTGGTGTTGCTGGCTGATGCATTGCAATACACGCTCGCGGGCACGCCTGATGCGGCGGGGCGGTATGTTCAGGCTGCGATCACGGGTGTCGGCCTATTCGTTGTGGCCTATTTGGCGAATCAGCTTGCGACGCGCTTGGTGCGGCAGGAGCGCGTGGCTCGAGGCAGTGAGATGGCCGCCCGCGCGCAAATCCAAGTGAACCAGTTGGTGATAGACAATTTGAGCGATGGCGTTTTGGTGATTGATGCCAACGGCGTTGTTCATGCCGCCAACCCCGCAGCGCGAGACATGCTCGGTGTTGCGCAACCAAATCGGTCGCATTTAGCCAAACCCCCGTTTGTCTTAGCGGCGCGCTTGCCTTGGCAAAGCTTGGCAAATCTGGCAGCGCAGAGTTTTTTGGAAAAGAGTGGTTTAGAGCGCGATGTGGTGATTGCTGCTGAAGGCACGCAGGGCAGTTCGGTGCAATTGCATGTGAAGACTTCGTTATCCATCGTGCCCGATGCGCCGGCACAGGGCAGTTTGTGCGTCATGTTTATGGAAGACTTGCGTGAGATGCAAGCACGAGTGCGCACAGAAAAGCTCGCTGCGATGGGGAGAATGTCGGCTGCGGTGGCGCATGAAATACGCAATCCTTTGTCCGCGATTTCGCAGGCCAATGCGCTACTGGCCGAAGAAATTCAAGATATTGGGCAACAGAAGCTGGTTCGTATGGTGGCGCAAAATGTGCGGCGTCTCAATCGCGTGGTGGACGACGTGCTGGATGTGTCGCGCGCTCAAAGCGGGCCGCGTGATGCAGCGGTTCTGCCTGAAGCTGCTCGTTTTGTTCGCAGCGTGTGTGATGATTGGACGGCTCAAAATAAAGCATCAAATATGCTTTTGGTGGCCGTGGAATCTGCGTCGAGCGCTATCGATTTCGAAGCGGACCATTTGCGGCGCGTGATGGTGAATTTGCTCGACAACGCGCTTCGGCACGCGAGCAAACAACCAGGCTCAGTGCAAGTGACCTTTGATGCTGGCGAGCATTCGGGAGTCTATGTGCTCAGTGTTTGGAGCGATGGTGCGCCGATTGAGCAAGGCGTTCAGCGCCATTTGTTTGAGCCGTTTTTTAGCTCACAAAGCCGATCGAGTGGGCTTGGCTTGTACATTTGCCGTGAGCTGTGCATACGCCACGGAGCGACGATTTCTTACCAACGCAGTGTGCGTCTGCAAGATGGTTTTGAGAAGCCGCGAGAGGGCAATGATTTCTTCGTCACGTTGCGCGCGGGCGTCGCTGCGACTGAGCCTATGCGTTTAGCGGCGAGCGCTTCGCGTTTTTAGAAAAACGGCCTCCTACAATCAACATATGTCAAATAACGCAGACCCTCTTCTACGCAGTGCATCTAGCGTGCTTGTGATCGATGATGAGCCAGATTTACGCACTTTGTACGAGCTAAGCCTGACACGAGAAGGCTACGAGATCGTCACGGCTGATAGCGTGGCTCAAGCTTTAGCCGCGTTGGAGCAGCGCAGTTTTCATGCAGTCGTCTCTGACATGCAACTACCCGATGGACTTGGGCTGGAGGTTTTGAGATATCTGTCGAAATCACAACGAGCCGAGCGATGCGTGGTGATTACTGCACATGGCTCGGCTGAAAATGCGGTTGAAGCACTGAAGGCGGGCGCTTTTGATTACCTGAGTAAGCCGGTGGATTTGAAGCAATTTCGTTCAGTGGTCGCGCAGGCTGTTCGCTTGAGTCAAGCGGGTGCAAATACGAATGCTAGTGCAATCGGACTCACGCAGACTAACAGCCCGCTACAAACGGCGTTAAAACCAACCGAGGCAAGCGATGCTGCAAATTTAGCCTTAGCCGCGATCGTTGGTGAATCAGATGTGATGGTTCAATTGCGTGCGCGTATTGCAAAGGTGGCCCGAAGCATGGCACCCATTCTGGTGCATGGGGAATCTGGGACGGGCAAAGAGCTGGTGGCTCGCGCTATTCATGCTTGCAGCCACCGCAGCGAGGGTCCGTTTGTTGCGGTGAATTGCAGCGCAATTCCTGATAACCTGCTTGAAGCAGAGTTCTTTGGCGCGCGAAAAGGCGCGTACACCGGCGCTTCCGCCGACCGAGACGGGTTTTTCCAGGCTGCACACGGTGGCACTTTGTTTCTGGATGAGATGGGAGATCTGCCGCTGGCCATGCAGGCAAAATTGTTGCGTGCCATCCAAGAGCGTAGCGTGCGTCCCATCGGCGATACGCAGGAGCTACCTGTGAATGTACGCATCGTCAGCGCAACGCACCGAGACTTGAGCGCGGCCGTAGCGGCAGGATCGTTCAGACAAGATTTGTTTTATCGCATCAATGTGATCGATATGGCGTTGCCAGCACTGCGACACCGCCGTGAAGATTTGCCAGCGTTGGTGACATGTTTGCTTGAGCGTATTGCAAAAGATTCGGGTGATGGCGTACTTCCTGCGTCGAGCCATTTCATCGAACAGTTGCAGACATTGCCCTTGCTTGGAAATGTGCGCGAACTAGAAAATCTACTGCATCGCGCTGTAGCACTGTCCGACGGGCACAGCTTGTCGCTAGACGACGCTTTTTCTGGCGATGCGTCGACGCAAGCTGCTATGCCAACTGCCACAGCTGCCTCTGAGCATGAGGCACGACGAACGCTCCAGGTGCCCAGCGATTTGCAGGCACATCTTGATGTGCAAGAGCGCGACATCGTGCTGGCTGCACTCAAAGACACGGGCTTTAACCGAACGGCTGCTGCAGCGAAATTAGGGATGAGCCTGCGACAAATTCGTTACCGCATGGCTCGCTTAGGTATTGATGCAGATGAAGGTAAAAACTGAAATGGCGAGCGAGTGGCGGTCAGGCTGGCTCAGCAGCGCCCGCAGGCTTGACTCTCCAAATTTCGGTGCCCGACCAGCGCAAACTGAGGTTGATTTGATTGTTGTGCATTCCATCAGCCTGCCGCCTGGCACATACGGAGGTGCGCAGGTGCAAGCGCTTTTTACCAACCAGCTCGATTGGCAGGCGCATCCTTATTTCGAAACCCTTCGAGGTATGGAAGTGTCGTCGCACTTCTACATTGAGCGTGACGGCAAGCTATGGCAATTTGTAAGTGCTGATGATCGAGCTTGGCATGCGGGGCAATCCGATTTCATGGGCCGAAGCAATTGCAATGATTTTTCTATTGGTATTGAGCTTGAAGGCTTAGAAGGCCAATCTTTTGAGTCACAGCAGTACACGAGCTTGGGCGTGTTGTGTCGGCAATTAAGAAAGCGGTATCCCATTTCACACATCACCGGTCATGAGCACATTGCACCGGGGCGAAAATTTGATCCAGGGCGCGGCTTTGATTGGATCAAACTCCAGCAAACTGTTGGGTGGCCGCATCAGTGCTTTTCTGCGCTATCTTTTTCGAAGTAAACGCGGCTTTTCGCGGTTAACAACTCGCGGCTTGATGATGCGCTGGACAAACAATCAAGTATTGACGTGGCCTAGCGATGCAAAACGCCAGCAAAGCCCCATTGCCATTGATTGCGCTAGGTTGGCCCCAGTCGCCATGCGGCTATCAGCCGGATGTTGTGTTGTAGAGGCCCCAAAAAATGTGTCGAGGAAGACCTAGTGTGATGATGCACAGTCTGCTCTGCTACATCAAAAGTACGCAAATACATACGAGATTTTTAGTTTTTTATTGTATTTTTTACGACTTCGAGCGCTCATTTCGCAGACGCGGCGCTGAGGCTCGATACACTACCTATAGTGTTTTGTGAAATGCCAACACACTAGATGTAGTGGATAGGGTATTGCGCACTAACTCTTTATTTGATAGCATTACACGCAATTTCAACGGTATTTTCCAATCAATTACAACAACGCGCAGCGAAATTTATTCAAGAGGAAGCAATGCAGACAACAACGATTCCCAACCTCAACACTGGTATGACCGCATCATTTGCAGCGAAAGACATCCCAGTGCAAGCGCCATCCGCGCAACCCGGCAGCAGTAGCATCTACAGTAGCTACCAAATTATTCGCCGCAACGGTGCTGTGGTGCCTTTTGAGCCCAGCAAGATTGCAGTCGCGATGATGAAAGCCTTTTTGGCGGTGCATGGTACACAAGGCGCGGCCTCAGCCAGTGTTCGTGAAGCAGTCGATGTGCTCACAAGCAACGTGGTGCGAGCCTTGATGCGCTCTCGTCCCGGCGGTGGCACTTTTCATATCGAAGATGTGCAAGACCAAGTGGAGCTCGGCCTCATGCGGGGGGAGCATCTCGAGGTTGCTCGTTCCTATGTTCTGTACAGAGAGCGTCGGTCGCAAGAGCGTGCGAAAGCGCCGGCCAAATCCCCTGTGACAGCAGCAATTTTGCACGTGATTGATAACGGTAAACGCTCACCCTTGGACTTGGTGGTGCTTAAAGCCTTGATCGAGTCGAGCTGTGCTGGGCTGAACAAAGATGTGAGCCCGGAGCCGATCTTCTCTGAGACTCTGCGCAATCTCTATGACGGTGTTCCAGTTGATGAGGTCTATAAGGCGTCCATTCTTGCTGCTCGCACGATGATCGAGAAAGAGCCTGACTACACCTACGCAACATCTCGCCTTCTGCTACACACTATTCGCAAAGAAATTTTAGGTAAAGAAACCAGCCAAGCCGAGATGAAAGAGGCCTACCCAGAGTATTTTCCTCAGTTCATACGCAAAGGCGTAGAAAACGATTTGCTGGACGAGAAGCTGGAGCAGTTTGATCTAAAACGACTTGGTGCCGCACTCAAACCCGAGCGTGACCTTCAGTTCGATTATCTCGGCCTTCAGACCTTGTATGACCGCTACTTTCTCCATGTGCGCAAAACTCGCATTGAAATGCCTCAGGCCTTTTTTATGCGCGTGGCAATGGGTCTGTCGCTCAACGAAATCGACCGTGAGGCGCGGGCCATCGAGTTCTATGAAGTCCTCTCCAGTTTTGATTTCATGAGCAGCACGCCTACATTATTTAACAGCGGCACACTGCGTTCGCAACTGTCATCTTGCTACCTGACCACGGTACCGGATCATCTCGACGGTATCTATGAGTCGATCAAAGAGAACGCCTTGCTATCGAAATTCGCCGGTGGATTAGGTAATGACTGGACACGCGTGAGAGCGATGGGATCCCACATTAAAGGAACCAATGGCGAATCACAAGGCGTGGTGCCGTTCCTAAAGGTTGTTAACGATACGGCGGTTGCTGTGAACCAAGGGGGTAAACGAAAAGGCGCTGTCTGTACATATCTTGAGACCTGGCATCTTGATATCGAAGAGTTTCTGGAGCTACGCAAGAACACGGGAGATGATCGCCGCCGCACGCACGACATGAACACGGCCAATTGGATACCCGACCTGTTCATGCGTCGCGTGATGGAAAAAGGCGATTGGACCCTGTTTTCGCCCGGTGACACGCCAGATTTGCATGACCTGTTCGGAGCAGCTTTTGAGACTGTTTATGTGGCTTATGAGAAAAAAGCGGCTGAGGGGCAACTCAAATTGCACAAAAAAGTGCAAGCAGCAGACCTGTGGCGAAAAATGTTGACCATGTTGTTCGAAACTGGCCATCCTTGGATTACGTACAAAGATGCTTGCAACGTGCGCTCCCCACAACAGCACGTTGGAGTTGTTCATTCGTCAAACCTCTGCACTGAAATCACGCTGAATACGTCGGACACCGAAACTGCGGTTTGTAATCTCGGTTCAGTCAACCTTGTGCAGCATTTGAAAGATGGTGTCAGCGGTAAAGAGCTTGATCACGTCAAGCTGCAAAAGACGATCAAGACAGCCATGCGTATGCTCGATAACGTGATCGACATTAACTACTATGCGGTGAAAAAAGCGCGTGATTCCAATATGCGCCACCGTCCCGTTGGCCTGGGTTTGATGTCATTTCAAGACTGTTTGTATGAACTGCGCACGCCGTATGGCACAGACGCTGCAGTGAAGTTTGCTGATGAGTCGATGGAGGCCATTTGCTATTACGCCTACTGGGCCTCAACAGAGCTTGCCAAGGAGCGCGGGAAATACACGAGTTATCCAGGTTCGCTCTGGGATCGAGGCATTTTGCCGTTAGACACCTTAGACATGCTAGCCAAAGAGCGAGGAGGCTATGTTGAAGTGGATCGTTCTAGCACCATGGACTGGGACGCACTGCGCAAAAAAATCGCACAAGATGGTATGCGCAATTCTAACTGCGTAGCAATCGCACCGACGGCAACGATTTCTAACATCATTGGCGTAGATGCATGCATTGAACCGTGCTTTGGCAATCTCTCAGTTAAATCCAATTTGTCAGGTGAATTCACGGTGATCAATCAGTATTTGGTGCGTGATTTGAAGCGGCTTGGCTTGTGGGACGATGTGATGGTGGTAGATCTGAAGCATTTCGACGGTTCATTGAGACCCATTGATCGCGTGCCGCAAGACATCAAAGCGCTGTATGCCACAGCGTTTGAGGTTGACACGACATGGATCATCGAAGCGGCAGCGCGGCGTCAAAAATGGATCGATCAAGCGCAGTCACTCAACATCTACATGGCTGGCGCTTCTGGCAAGAAGTTAGACGACACGTACAAGCTTGCTTGGTTGCGTGGCTTGAAAACTACTTACTACCTGCGTACAGTGGGTGCAACGCACGCAGAAAAATCGACAGTGACATCGAGCCAACTCAATGCCGTTTCCTCTGGTGGCGGCGCAGGCGGATCGGGCGTGAAGAGTGCATCAAAGCAGTCTGCAAAACCGAGTGCAATGGAAGCGGCTGCGGCTGCTGCGCAAGAGCAGTTATCTGCAACGCCTGCAACAGACATTAAGTTCTGCGGCGTGGACGATCCGACATGCGAGTCTTGCCAGTAAACAATCGCGATAGATAAATTTCAGCTTTTACTTTTTTTATGCGCTCTTGATTTCATAGCAATCAAGAACGATACAAAAAGTGCGACGCGAGAAACGATGTAATTCAACAACACAAAACCGAGAGAAGATGTCGCAAGACTTGCAAGAAATTTGCATTTGCATTCATCTGCTCTCATAATCGGAGCATTAAATATGTTGACCTGGGACGAAGAAGTCAAACCCGCACTGCAGACCATTAATACAAGTAGCCAGTCGCTTCATGCGCCGAGCCACTTGGATGCAGTGTCTTCTCCAATTGCTGCTGTTACTCGCACAACCTTGGATGATGGCGCACCGATGCCTGCGAATTTTGCACAAATCGCGCAAGCCGCAGAGCACTCAAATCAAGCAAGTACGCATCGCCGTGTCAATGCCGCTGATAAACGAATTATCAATGGCGCGACTGACGTTAATCAGTTAGTGCCTTTTAAATACAAATGGGCTTGGGAAAAGTATTTGGCGACTTGCGCTAATCACTGGATGCCGCAAGAGATCAACATGACGCGAGACATTGCGTTATGGAAAGATCCTAATGGATTGACCGATGACGAGCGCCGCTTGATCAAGCGCAATCTCGGTTTTTTTGTGACAGCTGATTCCTTAGCAGCCAACAACATCGTTTTGGGCAGCTATCGCCATATCACTGCACCTGAATGCCGCCAATTTTTGTTGCGCCAAGCATTTGAAGAAGCGATTCACACACACGCTTATCAATACATAGTGGAATCGCTCGGTTTGGATGAGAGCGAAATCTTCAATGCTTATCACGAAGTTGCGAGCATTCGCAATAAGGATGAGTTCCTGATCCCGTTTATTGATATCTTGACGAACCCACACTTTGTTACTGGCACGCCAGAAAACGATCAAAAGCTACTCAGAAGCCTGATCGTGTTTGCGTGCCTGATGGAAGGCCTGTTTTTTTACGTGGGCTTCACGCAGATTTTGGCGCTTGGCCGCCAGAACAAGATGATGGGCGCTGCCGAGCAATACCAATATATATTGCGCGATGAATCTATGCATTGTAATTTTGGCATCGACTTGATCAATCAGATCAAGCTTGAAAATCCGCACTTGTGGACAGCAGAATTTAAAACTGAGATCAACGGCTTGTTCATGAAAGCAGTAGAACTCGAATATGCTTACGCTGAAGACACGATGCCGCGCGGCGTTTTGGGCTTGAATGCCTCAATGTTTAAAGGCTATTTGCGCTACATTGCGAACCGTCGCGCCGTGCAAATTGGCTTGGAAGAGTTGTTTCCCGGAGAAGAAAATCCATTTCCGTGGATGAGTGAAATGATCGATTTGAAGAAGGAACGCAACTTCTTTGAGACGAGAGTGATTGAATATCAATCTGGTGGTGCACTGTCTTGGGATTGAGCTGCTGAAAAGTGGTCAGTATCGGTGCTTTAGTACGACAAGATTGATCTTCAGGTTTGTGAAAAGCTCACGCATAGAGCTAGCAAACCAACCCCATTCAGGGTGTTGGGCATAACGCCCAATGCTTTGAATCGCTTTGTGTACATCCGTACGCTGAGTGTTTTCAGTGTTGATCCGTAAACTAGATCTAGGAGAAACAATCATGGCAACTGCAAAAAAAGCGCCGGCAAAAAAAGCCGCTGCAAAAAAACCCGCTGCAAAAAAAGCTGCAGCAAAAAAACCCGCTGCTAAAAAAGTAGCGAAAAAAGCGCCAGCCAAAAAAGCTGCTGCTAAGAAACCAGCTGCTAAAAAAGTAGCGAAGAAGGTTGCGGCCAAAAAGCCAGCAGCGAAAAAAGTAGCTAAAAAGGCGCCAGCCAAAAAAGCTGCTGCCAAGAAAGTAGCGAAGAAAGCTGCTGCCAAAAAGCCTGCTGCCAAAAAGCCAGCTGCTAAGAAAGCCGCGAAAAAGCCCGCTGCCAAGAAAGCTGCGAAAGCACCCGCTGCCCCTGCGGCTCAGACGACTCTGAACCCGCAGGCTGCCTGGCCGTT
>JAYSRZ010000422.1:0-3416 GCA_043720775.1 Variovorax sp.
CTTTTGATCGAGATTGACCGCGATGATCTCAAAATCAATCGGCGCGCGCGCTTGCAATTTCAGCAAAATATCCAGCATCGTGAAGCTGTCTTTCCCGCCGGAGAGACAGACCATCACGCGGTCTCCCTGCTCAATCATGTTGTATTCCACAATCGCTTGGCCGACTTGGCGGCACAGACGCTTGTCCAATTTGTTGTTTTCCAGCTTGTTGCTCTCAAATGCGTCACGTGTGATTTTTTCACGGGCGTGGCTCTCTAAAACAGCGGATGGACTGTGATTTAAGTCTGCAATGGCGTTCATAAGTGTATTGTCTCACTTTGTGCTTAATTCAAACTCCACTTTCCACTTTGCATGGCGCTGCCGCTTCCTGCTAGCTCTAGGGCTTGCCCTGCTTCTTTGCATGACTGCAGCAAGCGCGCAGCTGGCCAGCGTGCCAGAGGCTGGGATTGAGCTATCCAAGCTAGAAATGTTGCGCAGCACGGCGCATGGCTTGTCGATTGAAACGGTTGCATCGGGTCAAGCGGGCGTCTTTGTGCCGCAGACGAGTTTGCGTATCAAAAATGATGCTTGGCATCGCACGATTTGGCTGCGGCTTGAGATCAAAGCCGGCGCACAAGTGCCACAGTCCGCAGAGCAGGCAGTGCTGTTTTTGCCCAAGCCTTACATTGACACCGTGCGCTTCTTCACGCCAGCAGACGGCGCTGCGGGAGCTTGGACTGCGCAAAACGCAGGCGATCATCTTGCGCCTAGTTCTTGGCCTATACGCAGCCTTCATCCGCAGTTTTTGCTGCCTAGCGCCGCGCAGGTGCGAAGCAGTAGCGATCAGCGCATGGTGCTGTACGTTGAAATTGACCAAAACGTCCCTGGCACCTACGACTTGCACATGGAAAGCGCAAAAGCGGCTCTTGACATCGATTTGCTGGCGCTACTTATCTACGGCATTTGCTTTGGCACTATCTTGTTGGCTGCAATCATCACGCTCGGCATGGCGCTTTTTTATCGCGATCAAATCTACGCTTGGTATAGCGCGTATGCCATGTTTGCGCTGCTTTCCTGCATGAGCCATTCTGGCGTGGCGCATCATGTACTTTGGCCGGTCAACGGCGATTGGGCGGGCACGGCGGTGATGTTTTTTGCGCTGCTTTGTTCTGCCAGTCAATTGCAATTTTGTCGCGCCGTAGTCATCCCTGCGCAGCTCAAAGGCGCTTTGAGCTGGCTCACGCACTTGATCAGTGCTTCCTGCGTTTTGCTGGCTGTCCTGTACGCACTTTTGCCCGAGCACTGGAAGACTTTTTTCTTCTGTACCTTGGCCTTGATGGCTTCCACGATGGTGCTCACTGCGCTGTTGATGTTGCTTGGCTGGCGCGCGCGCAATCCACTGGCCAAGGTTTGGTTTCTTGCTTTTTTTCCGCTTTTCACCACGGTGGTGTTTTCTTTTCTTGTGGGCATCGGCGAATTTACAACGGGTTATGGAGCGCATGCCGCCGTGATCTACAGCGTAACGGTAGAAGTTTTGATCTTGGGGTTGGCGCTGCAATGGTTTGCGCGGGCACGGCATGGCGAGCGAGAGCGCAGACGAGTCCTCTCAGACCTCGATCCACTCACAGGTTTCGTCACCGCCAATGCTTTTAAAGAGCAGCTCCAGCGAGACTGGCACAGCCAAGCGGCTCGCAAGCTTGATCATGCGGTGGTCTACATCGAATTGCGCACGCAAGCCAGCAACGCAGCTCAGATGGAAGATTTGCTCAAGCGCAGCGTGCGCATCATGCGCTCAGCCACCCATGTGAGCGATGTGGTCTTGAGGCTAGATGGCTCTTTGATGGCGATCTCCATGCCGCATGTGCAGATGGGCGATGATTTAAGCCAGCGACTCTCGCGCATTGTTGCTTTAGGGTTGATGCCTAATCGAAGCGACCCGCAGGCGCAAGTGTTGCAATTCCGAATTGCGGCCACCACACATCAGCATTTTAAAGCACCGTTCGTACAACTCGACACTCAGCTACGAGAGCTATTAGCTCAGAATGTTGGGTGGGGAAGCAAGCCTATCCGCTTTATTGATGGCATTTCTAGCATAGCATCACCACGCTCACTGTTGACCGAGCCAGACCTGGATGACGTGTGGGAACGCGCGTTTGATCAGGAGCAAAAAGATGAGCGGGCCTCTGGCAAACTCTAAATCCACTATCTCCAGATAAGCACATTTGACGATTGCACCTTTTGAACAACATGCAGCTCTCCATCAACTCAGTCCTGCGATGCCTTGAATGGATGGCGCTAGCATGTTGCACTGTCTTTTTGAGCGCTGCGCCTGCTCATGCACAATTGGCCAGCGTGCCGTCAGCGGGTATCGAATTGACAAAACTAGAGGTGCTGCATAACGTGCCGACGGGTCTCACGCTAGCTCAAGTGCAATCCGGGCAAGCTGGCCAGTTTGTTGCGCAGCCTCACTTAGATTTGACGCACACAGAATGGGGACGCGCATTCTGGCTGCGTCTGCATTTACAGGCCAGCGCAGCACAAGCTGCGCAGCCAGGGCGTGCTGTGCTGGCTTTGCCTCGACCTTATTTAGATAACGTTCGCCTACACACGCCCGGCAGCACGCCGGCAGAGCCTTGGTCTGTGCAGCAAGCGGGTGATTTTTTTGCACCTGATGCACGCGCCATGCGCAGCATGTACCCAATGTTTGCAATCGCGATGCCCGGACAAGCCGCTTGGCAAGGGGAGCAACAGATGGTGCTGTACATGCAAATTGATCATTTAGCGCCCGTGGTGCTCAAGCTCGAAGTTGCGCTGGAGCGCCGCATGCAAGATCGGGATTTGCTCGCTTTGGTGCTGTATTGCCTCGGCTTTGGCGGCATTGTGCTGGTTGCTTTGATTACGGCTGCGATGGCCTGGGCTTACCGCGACAGCATCTATGCTTGGTATAGCGCCTACGCCGCCTGCGCCGCGCTGGCTTGCGCCGCGCATGCAGGCCTTGCGCATCATCTGTTGTGGCCCGTTAGCGGCTATTGGCCCGGCACTTCTGTACTGTTTTTTATCTTGCTGAGTTGCGCCTGCCTGATGAAATTTACACTGGCGCTGAGCAAGCAATATTTGACACAGCCATTTTGGCAGCATGTTATTCACGTTTTCTGCGTGCTCTGTGTGTTGATTGCGATTGGCTTCGTGATTTTTACCCAATACTGGCGCGAGTACTATTTCGCCACTTTGGGCGCCATCCTCGTGACGATGGGCGCAGCCGTGCTTTTGATGACGATGAGTGCGCGTTTGGGTAACAAGCTCGCTCAAGCCTGGTTGCTCGCATTCGTGCCACTGTTCACCACCATCGTCCTTGCTGTTTTGGAAGGTGTGGGATTGTTGCAAGCAACCGATTGGTCTTACAGCCTCGTGATTTATGCGGCAACGATTGAGGTCTT
>JAYSRZ010000423.1:0-1179 GCA_043720775.1 Variovorax sp.
TTTCCAAATTTTCTATGCCGGCTGCTTCAATCATCTCTTGCAAGCCAAGGGCGGCCAGCTCGCGCATCGCATGCGGCAGCAGCGTGATGCCCACACCCAGCTCGCGCACCTCGGATGCAGCCTCAAACACCTCGCAGGCGAGGCCACGCGCATGCAGGTGCAGCGCAAGCGCCAAGCCGGCAATACCGCCGCCAGCAATCGCAATCGGAGTGATGTGCATTGAGTTTAATCGGCAGAAATATTTTTGCTGCGGATCACATTGCCCCAGCGCGGATAGTCTCTGGCCACAATGCTGCCCAGCTCTTGCGCGCTGGATGCAATGGCATCCATGCCGGCTTTGCCCAGCAGCTCGCGCACCTCCGGGCTGCTCACAATCGCGGCCAACTCTGTGTTTAAGCGCGTGAGCACAGGCGCTGGCGTGCGCGCAGGTGCAAAGAAGGCATACCAAAGATCGACATCGATGCGCGGCAGACCTGCTTCGCTGATGGTGGGCACATCCGGCGCTATCGCGTGGCGCTTGGCACTGCCTACCCCCAAAGCAATGAGCCGCCCAGCCTTCACAAAGCCCTGCGCCACATGCACAGGCAGGAAGCCCGCATTGAGCTCACCCGCGAGCAAATCTTGCGTGTAGCCCGCTGTGCCGCGATAGGGCACATGCAACATAAAGGTGTTGCTCTCCAGCTTGAAGAGCTCCATCGCCATGTGATGCGGCGTGCCTACGCCGGGTGAGCCGAAGCTGATGCTGCCAGGCTTGGCCTTGGAGAGCGCGATCAGCTCACGCACATTTTTCACGCCGAGCTTGGGATGAGCCACCAGCATCAAGCTGCCGTAAGCGGCCATCGTCACAGGCGCGAAATCGTTCACTGGGTTGAAGGGCGAATTTTTCACGAGCTGGGTGGCCATGAGCATCGTGTTTGCGCCCATCAGTAGGGTGTGGCCATCGGGATTGGCTTTGGCCACGTTGTCTGCGCCAATGTTGCCGCTGGCACCCGGCACGTTTTGCACCACCACCGATTGCCCCAAGCGCTCGCCCAGGCGCGGCGCTACTGCGCGCGCAATCGTGTCCATGCCAGTGCCGGGTGTGAAAGGCACGATGATGCGAATCGCTTGGCTGGGGTAGCTTTGCGCGAACACATTGCAAGCGAATGACGCTACAAAAAGAGAAGCGCTTTGCGCAAG
>JAYSRZ010000424.1:0-9711 GCA_043720775.1 Variovorax sp.
TGATGCACCGCTTAAGCGCTGCAAGCCCGGCGATTTGGATTGGGTGATCGTGCGTGAGAATTCCGAAGGCGAATATTCCGGCGTCGGCGGGCGTGTGCATCAAGGCCATCCGATTGAGGTGGCCACCGATGTGAGCATGATGACGCGCGTGGGTGTGGAGCGCATCATTCGCTATGCTTTCAAGCTCGCGCAGAGCCGCCCGCGCAAGCTGCTCACGGTGGTGACTAAGAGCAACGCACAGCGCCATGCGATGGTGATGTGGGATGAGATTGCGGTGCAGATTGCACGTGAGTTTCCCGATGTGACATGGGACAAAGAATTGGTGGATGCAGCCACGGCGCGCATGGTCAACCGCCCCGCCACGCTGGACACGATTGTGGCGACCAATTTGCACGCGGACATCTTGAGCGATCTCGCCGCCGCACTTGCTGGCAGCTTAGGCATTGCGCCCACAGGCAACATCGATCCCGAGCGTCGCTACCCCAGCATGTTTGAGCCCATCCACGGCTCAGCTTTTGACATCATGGGCAAAGGCTTGGCCAATCCTGTGGGCACGTTTTGGAGCGTGGTGATGCTGCTGGAGCACTTGGGTGAGATGGAGGCTGCTAAGCGCCTGATGGCTGCTATTGAAGCCGTGACGGCTAATCCTGCGCTGCACACAGGTGATTTGGGTGGTAAGGCGATGACGGTGGATGTGACTCGCGCGGTGTGTGCTGCACTGGCTTAATTTTTTTGCGCCACAACTCAATGAAGAACACGGAACACACAGAAACTTCCACGGAAGACGCGGAAAATTCAATGGGGTTTTTTCTGTGCTTTCCGTGAAATCTCTGTGTCTTCCATGCTTATTCTTCGGTTAGCGTACCAAGCTACAAAACAAAAAGCCCGTGTCTTGCGACCCGGGCTTTTGATTTTTTTGGTGAGGCTTACTTGACGGTCATGACCCAAGCTGCGAGCTTCGTGGCTTCGGCTTCCGTGACTTGCGGATTCGCAGGCATCGGCACAGGGCCCCAATTGCCTTTGCCGGGTGTGCTGCCTTTTTGGATTTTCTCAGCCAGCATTTTTACAGCGCCAGCATCGGCTGCGTATTTTTCCGATACGGCTTTGTACGATGGGCCGACCATTTTTTTGTCAACCGCGTGGCAGGCCATGCAGTTTTTAGCAGTGGCGAGCGCTGGATCAGCAAAAACTGGCGTTTGAAAGCTTACAGCGACAGCAGCGGCAGCGAGGAGGGCGATAGCACGAATCTTCATTTGTCTTCCTTTCAAGTGCAAGGGCTTGAAGTCAAGCTTTATTGCAATACACTGGAGATAACGAGATTTTAGGCAAACGGGTTGACATTCAGTTTCATGCCCCGCAAAACCCTTTTGTTGCACTAATTTGGTGCATTTTTCCTGCTTCATCTCCCGCTTTACTTTGGAAGGATCGATCATGTATTTTCTAGCTGCTGGCGTGATTTTGTTGTTGCTCAAATTTCTTGAGATCGGCCCTGTAGCGCAATGGGATTGGGCGGATAAATGGTATTTGTTTGCGGCGCCATTTATTTTGGCCGTAATTTGGTGGGCTTGGGCGGATGCTACAGGCTACACCAAGAAAAAAGCGATGGACAAGATGGACGACCGCAAAGCCGATCGCTTGAATAAAAATCGCGAAGCTCTGGGCCTGAGCAAAATCACGAAGCGCAAATAAGACATGCAAATTGAAGAGAAGCCTGCTTTCGCAACACCGTTTGAATGGATCGGCGGCGAAGAACGCGTGAAGGCGTTGATCGAGCGTTTTTACGATTTGATGGATCTGGAACCCGAGTTTGCGCGGCTTCGCGAAGTGCATCCGCCATCGTTAGAAAATTCCCGCGAACGCACTTTTTGGTTCATCTGCGGCTGGCTTGGCGGGCCGCAGTATTACACCGAGAAATTTGGCCATCCGCGCCTGAGAGCCCGGCATATGCATGTGCCCATCGGCATTCAAGAGCGCGATGAATGGCTCTCTTGCATGGATCGGGCGATGGGAGAGACGGGCGTGCCGGAGGATTTGCGCGCTAAGCTGCGCACGAGTTTTTTCCAAACAGCGGATTGGATGCGCAATCAGGGCGTGCCTTCTTAGAGCGCGCATCATGGCGATCCGCGAGATTCTCAAAATGGGCGACTCGCGCTTGCTGCGCATCGCCCAACCTGTGCGCAATTTCAATACACCCGAGCTGCGCGAATTACTTGTAGACATGCAAGACACGATGGCGGCTGCGAATGGCGCTGGCCTTGCTGCGCCTCAGATCGGCGTGGATCTGCAGTTGGTCATTTTCGGCAGCGGCCAAATCAATCCGCGCTATCCCGATGCGCCACCTGTGCCGCGCACGGTGTTGATCAACCCTGTCATCATGCCACTTCTTAAAGAAAAGTTGGCTGTAGAGCCCGTAGATACTGCGCTAAGTGCTACTGAATCTATAGCATTTGATTTGAACTATGCAGCTGCTTCGCAAGACTTAGAGGACGGCTGGGAAGGCTGCCTGTCTGTGCCTGGCTTGCGAGGCGCTGTGCCGCGTTTCGCTCGCATTCGCTACTCTGGATTTGATGAGATGGGGCAGAAGATTGACCGCATGGTTGACGGTTTTCACGCCCGCGTGGTGCAGCATGAATGCGATCACCTGTATGGGATTCTTTACCCGATGCGCGTGAAAGACTTTTCGCGGTTTGGCTTTACGCAAGTGCTGTTTCCTGAGCTTGACGCGAGCGCCGACGATTGATCTTCTCGACCAAGAAATGATTAGGCCAGCGTGACGACCACAGGGGTGTGATCTGATGGCCGCTCGTTTTTACGCGGCGCTTTGTCGATGATGCAGCTTTTGACATTGGGTTTCAGCGCATCGCTGACCAGCGTATAGTCAATCCGCATGCCTTTGTTACGGCGGAAGGCAAGCTCTCGATAATCCCACCAGCTGTACAGCTTAGGCGCTTGCTCAAATATGCGAAAAGCATCTGTGAAGCCTAAGGTGAGCATGTGTTTGAACTGCTCGCGTTCGGCCTCGGTATGGTGGATCGTGCCTGCCAAGCCAACGGGATCGTGTGTGTCGCGGTCATCAAAGGTGATATTGAAATCGCCCACCAGCACGAGCTGCGGATGCGCGGCGAGCTCGGTGGCGAGCCATTCGCGCAGAGCCTTGAGCCAGCGCATTTTGTATTTGAATTTGTCGCTGGTGGGCGCTTCGCCATTGACGAAATAACCATTGACGACGCGCACACTGCCAAGCGGCGTTTGCAGCGTGGCCGCGATGATGCGGCTTTGCTCATCTTCAAAACCAGGAATGTTTTTCTGCACATCGGTGACTGCGCTGACGGATGCGTCTCGTGTGAGCCAAGCCACGCCGTTATATGTTTTCTGGCCAAACGCTTGCGCGCTGTAGCCCGCCGCTTCAAAGTCAGCAAAAGGAAACTTGTCATCCGTCATCTTGAGCTCTTGCAAACCAAGCGCGTCAATCTTCTCTCCCTCAGGCTGCGCGGCCAGCCATTCGAGTACTTGGTTGGCGCGGATGTTGAGAGAGTTGACATTCCAGGTAGCGATTTTCATAGATATTTAAGAGAAATTGAGCGTTAGCGCTTGTAGATACTGCGTGAGGTGCTATTAAAAGAGTAGCATTCTGAAGATGCAATCAGACCCAAGCATCATGCCATGCGCTCTGCCGTGTTCAGCTTACGCGCTGCCTTCTTTGCCGATCCACTTCACCCAGTCATACCAATGATTGAGCCGCCACACGCGCGTGGGCAGCACGGCCACGACAACGCTCGTGACAATCGTTGTCTTGCGCTCTAGCGGTTCGTTTTCTTGAATGGCTGCGTCATCGGCGGTCGAGTGCAGCGCGAGCGTATGCTTCTTGCAGATCGCCATGAGCTGCATGTCTTTGCGCAGCTTGTGCTGTTCGGCGAAAGCAGTAGGCGAGACGATTTCACACGACATCGAATGGCTGAGTGACTGCGCCAAGGCGAACTGCGGCAAAAGTGTGAAACCCGTCAGAGCAGCGATGGCGATGAGATCGCGTCGTTGAATTAAAAATCTCATTTTCAATCCTTTTCACTGTTTGAGGCCGTCGATATTGCGTTGGGCGCTATCAAAAAAGGGAAATTTAAAAATGCAAAAACGCCAAAATTCCGACAATCAAACCCGCAGCACCAGCGCCCAGCATGCCCCATTCTAGCCAACGTCGTTTGGTGAGCAAGGCAATGGCGGCCAAAGCAATCGCCACTTGCAGCAGTGTGGTGGATTGCGCCCAGCGGTGATGCTGGTGCATTTGCGTATCGGATTTTTTGTCCCAATCTGTTGCCTCTAGCTCTAGCTTGTCGGCCACAGCTTTGATCTCTGACTTCTCCTTTTCGTAGCGGTCAATCTTGGCTTGGTACTTGGATTTATCGGCTTCTACCAGCGTTAGATCACGCGAGACTTCCGCCAACGATTGCTTCGTGCTTTTCGATTGAAAATAATTCCATTGGTTTGAGGCTTCGGTTTTCTTAATCGCTGCGTTGTTTTTATAAAGCCCTGCATTAGCCTGCGTTGCGCCACTCATGTAGCCAAAAAGCGCGCCAACCGTGGCAATCATGGCAGTGAAAAGGGCGATCTGGTTGATGATGCTGCCGCCGCCCACGCCTTCGTGGTCTTCGCCGTGCTCGTCATGCCCGCCGTGGCTGCCGCCTCCTTGCTGCGCATGCTCCAACGCGTGATCGTGCGGCCCGTGAACGTGAAATCCTTGTCCAGACATAGAAAACTCCTGTTATGAATTTATTTTGAGATACGTGGTGAAACTGTAGAGCAAGCCAGAAGCTGCGATATGCGAATGATGCTCGACGCTCTTCCATGTGGCATCCAGAGTTGGCGCAAACGCATCGCCCTCAAATTCTGCATCGATCTCTGTGATTACGAGTTTGTTAGCCAGTGGTAGCGCCTGCGCATAAATCTGCGCACCACCAATCACCCATACTTCAGCGCTACTCGATTGCTCACAAATCGATAGCGCTTCACGCAGATTCTGTGCCGGCGAAGTGCCATTTTTCTTTAAATTCTCGCGTGTAGCGACATCTGAGGAGATGACGACGTTCATCCGCCCTGGAAGCGGCCGGAACTTCGGAGGCAGAGAATTCCAAGTCTTGCGCCCCATGATCACTGGATGCCCCAGAGTCGTGCGCTTGAAATGCGCAAGATCTTCCGGCAAATGCCAAGGCATGCTGCCATTCATGCCGATCACGCGTTTGTGAGCTTGCGCCCAGATGAGGTTGATTTGCATGATCGATCAGACAGCCACTGGCGCTTTGATCGCTGCATGATGCTGGTAATTCACCACTTCGAAATCTTCGTAGTCGTAATCAAAGACCGAGGCGGGTTTGCGCTTGATCACAAGTTTCGGATAAGCAAATGGCTCGCGGGCGAGTTGAGTGGTCACTTGTTCGTGATGGTTGCTGTAGATATGGCAGTCGCCACCCGTCCACACAAAATCGCCCACATCCAAATCGCATTGCTGCGCGAGCATGTGGGTGAGCAAGGCGTAGCTGGCGATGTTGAAGGGGACGCCTAGGAAAATGTCAGCGCTGCGTTGGTAGAGCTGGCAGCTGAGCTTTCCCCGCGTACCGTTTTCTCCGGGCGCTACGTAGAACTGGAAGAACGCATGGCAAGGCATGAGCGCCATTTTGGGCAGGTCGGCCACATTCCACGCGCTCACGATGATGCGGCGTGAATCGGGATTGGTTTTGAGTTGCTCAACGGTTTGCGCGATTTGATCGATGTGCCCGCCATCAGGAGTCGGCCAGCTGCGCCACTGCACGCCATACACCGGCCCGAGATCGCCCGTTTCTTTATCGGCCCACTCATTCCAAATCGTCACGCCGCGCTCTTTGAGCCAATTGGCATTTCCATCGCCGCGCAGAAACCATAAAAGCTCCAGCACGATAGATTTGAGATGCACTTTCTTCGTCGTCACCAGCGGAAAGCCCTCGGCGAGATTGAAGCGCATTTGATGGCCGAAGACGCTGCGCGTGCCCGTGCCGGTGCGGTCTGTTTTGGCGATGCCGTGCTCAAACACATGGCGCATGAAGGTTTCGTATTGGTTGCTGGGCATGATGCAAATTAAGTGAAAGTGCGTGTTGATTAATAGCCGCCGAATAGTGTGTCCATAGCATCTTGAATGATCAGTTGCTGTGCTGTGAGATTGTCAATAGGTTGCCGCAATTCAAAAGCTGCAATTGCCATCAGTGCTGCTGTGTTCATGGTGACTTGCTTGCCTTTGATCGAAAATTTCGGGTTGAGATTGCGCACTGCTCCTGCCATGCTGGAGGGGATTTGCAAAGGCACTACGACGCGCGTCTCAATCAAATCAAGAAACGTATTTTGCACGTCCAGCAAATAGGGCATCCATTTGCGCTCAACGGGATCGGGATGCTGATAAACATCAAAGCGCGCCATGATTTAAGCCTTTTTTCCATTGCTTAAACCTGCGCCCCAGGTTCGGTATTTCGCCAGTGGCAAGCCTTCTTTCTCAATGCGCGCGTTGTAGGCTGCAAAGGCTTCGCGATTTTCCTCACGCCATTGCTCCCAGTATTGGCGCTTCATCTCTTGAGAAAACCATGCATCCACCGTTTTTGACATGTTCACTCCGAGCTTTTTGGCCAAATCAATCGACTCGGCAGACAGAGTGAGATTCACGGCACGTTTGCCAGATTTAGAGGCGACGCCATTTGATACTAAGGAATTCATGTGTGCTCCTATGGGGCTAAATCATGCGCATAAATAAAGCGCATGATTTATGTTGAATTATAGATGCTGCGCCATGAACTTGCCAAGACGCCATGACAAAATGAAGGCATGCTAATAAATGACTATGAAAAAATATTAGACGTACTGATCATCGGCGCTGGCTTGTCGGGCATTGGCGCGGCGAGGCATCTGCAAAAGCATTGCCCTGATAAGCGATGGGCGATAGTTGATGCACGCGACTCAATCGGTGGCACGTGGGATTTTTTTCGCTACCCCGGTGTACGCTCAGATTCCGATATGTACACGCTGGGCTACAACTTTATGCCTTGGAAAGAGCGCAAATCGATTGCGGATGGCGCAGATATTTTGAGCTACATCCAGCGTGCAGCGCATCAGGGGCAGATCAAAGAGAAGCTGCATCTCGGGCAGCGCGTGATGCACGCCAATTGGGTGGGGGCAGAGGCGTTGTGGCACGTGACGCTGCGCGCAAATAGCGATGGCGCGGAGAATATCCGGCGCGCTAAGTTTGTATATTTTTGCAGCGGCTACTACAGCTATTCAACCGCGCATCAGCCCGAGTTTGCGGGGCAGGGCGATTTTGTAGGGCAGATCGTTCACCCGCAGTTTTGGCCGAAGGATTTAGACTATTTGGGCAAGCGAGTCGTGGTGATCGGAAGCGGCGCAACAGCGGTCACGCTCGTGCCCGAGATGGCGAAAACTGCCTCGCGCGTCACCATGCTCCAGCGCTCGCCCACATATGTGATATCGCGCCCGTCTGTTGACTCCATCGCCATCGCGCTGGAAAAAGTATTGCCCAGCCACTGGGCTTATGCCATCACGCGTTGGAAGAATGTGCTGATGAGTTCATTTTTCTACAGCATCTCGCAGCGCAAGCCCGCCAAGGTGAAAGCGTATTTGCTCGGCCTTGTGCGCAAAGAGATGGGCGAGAAATACGATGTTGAAAAACACTTCTCACCCAGCTATGGGCCTTGGGATCAGCGCGTCTGCGTTGTGCCCGATTCAGATTTGTTCCATCAAATCAAAGCAGGCCGTGCAGAAATCATCACTGACACGATTGAGCGCTTCACCAAAGAAGGCGTGTTGCTTACCAGTGGCCAAGCGCTGCCAGCCGACATCATCGTCACCGCCACAGGCCTCAAGCTCGAATGCTTAGGCAGCGTGGCGATCTCGTTAGACGGCTTGGCCTACGACCCCAGCCAAGCGATGGCTTACAAAGGCTTGATGCTCTCTGGTTTGCCCAACGCGGCGCTGGCCTTTGGCTACATCAATGCTTCTTGGACATTGCGCGCCGATCTGACCTCCGAATACGTTTGCCGCCTGCTCCATCACATGGATCGCCACGGCTATCGCGCGGTTTATCCTAAAGCCGATCCGAGCGTCGCAGCCAAGCCCTTCATGGCGCTCAGCTCCGGCTATGTGCAGCGCTCACAAGCGCATTTGCCTAAGCAAGGAGATATGGCGCCTTGGCGCGTGTTGCCAAGCTATCTTGCTGATCTGCTGGCTCTGCGCTGGCGCAAGCTCGATGATGACGTGCTCAGATTCGAAAAATGAAGATGAGGCTTGCAGCAGCCATCCCGTAGGGTGACTCGCTCACTTCGTCTCTGTACTTGCGAGCGGTATGCCATTGGTGGTGACTTTGACTGAGACGCCCGGCGGCAACTGAGGCGCAGGCGGCGGCGCGTTCAGTTGCGCCGCAGTGAGATTAAGAGGCTTGCTTTGCAGAGCAGCCACAAACTGCACCTGATTCAAATGTTGATACAAAGGGCGGAAAACAAGCTCGAATTCCATTTGCCCGCTCGCCAAGATTTTGGGAGCCGTCATTTTTTGTGGCTGGCATTGCTTCAGGCAAGAGCTGCCCAACTCGCGCTGCACTGAGCGCGCCGCATCCAGCGCGGTGGTTCGCTCTTCGGGTTTGGAGAAGGCTGCTTTTGTCGTCACGATCATGCGGCCAATGCCATTGAGGGCGCTATGCTGCAAACCCATCTCGCCAGCAAGCATGTCGCGCACAGGATACGCGCTTGGTGCAGGTTTAGCGCCTGAAGCCGCTGCTGCCGGGTTGGTTGCCGTGCCAGGCTTAGGCTGCGGAATGGCCGGCAAGCCGAGCACGTTGGCTTCTTGCGCGTAGGCAGCGCCCGCGATGACCAAAGAGCACGATACCAATGGCCCGAGCAGGATGTAGCGTGTTGGAGATGAGAAAAAGGTTTTCAAAGATTGCATATCGTGATTTTCGCATTGAAATGCAGTTTCTAAACAGCCGCATTAGCTCAACTTGTCCAGAGCACGACCGACTGGACGATTGCAATGAACTGATCGACAAACGCTCCCTCGCGATTGTCGGCTCATCTTTCAGCTACGTTTGGCTCAGTGCGTATGCCGAGGCTTGCGTCCGCCGCCATGCCCGCCCAAGCCACCGCCAGCTCCGGTGCCGCCTGAGCCGCGCAAAGTGCGTGGGATCGTGAGCGAATCGACCATGGCGTCAAAACGCTTGGTAAACATTTTGTCGATCTCAGCGACCACATCGCCCATTTCTTCTTTCTCAAAATGGCGCTCCATCACGGCGGTGACATCTTCAATCAACATATCGCGCTGCACTTGCATGATGTCGCCCGGCGTGGGGCCCACGAAGAGCATCAAAAAATCGTCACGCGATTCTTTATCGTCGTTTTCTTCATCCTCGTCATCGAATTCAGTGTCGTAAATACTGATTTCAATGGCCGAGCCGCTTTTGGCCAGCTCATTAAGATTCATGCACATTTCTTCTAAGCTCGCACGAAAAGACTCGTCGGCAGGAACTGTCCAACAAATGCTCAGCAAATGCTCTTTGTCATCCACCCGAATGCCCGGCTCTTCTTCATAAGAGCTCACAGCGCCCTTGGCAAGCGACGATGCGCCGGCGTAAGACCACAGTGGTTTCAAAGCGTCCTGCAATTGAGCGTAAGACACATCCGCGCGCAAAGGCAC
>JAYSRZ010000425.1:0-3398 GCA_043720775.1 Variovorax sp.
AGTGCTGAGCCACCCCACCGTCGCCAGCAAACGCTTCCTCATCACCATCGGCGACCGCACCGTGGGCGGCCTCACGCATCGCGATCAAATGGTCGGCCCTTGGCAAGTGCCCGTGGCTGATTGCGCGGTGACGCTGGCTGATTATTCCGGCTTCGCCGGCGAGGCCTTCAGCATGGGCGAGCGCACGCCGTTGGCCATCTGGAATGCCGGCGCAGCAGCACGTATGGCAGTCGCAGAGAGCATCACCAACTTACTCGCCGCGCCGATTGAGCTGAACAAAGTCAAACTCTCCGCCAACTGGATGGCCGCATGCGGCGAGCCGGGCGAAGACGCCAAGTTGTATGAAGCCGTCAAGTCAATAGGCATGGAGCTCTGCCCCGAGCTGGGCGTCAGCATCCCCGTCGGGAAAGATTCGCTCTCGATGCGTTCGACTTGGAAAGCAGATGGCGCTGAGCACAAAGTCGTCTCCCCAGTCTCGCCCATCATCAGCGCCTTCGTCTCACTCGCAGATGTGCGCGGTACGCTCACGCCCCAGCTCAACCGCGATGAAGCAGACAGCACCCTCATCTTGATCGACCTCGGGCGCGGCAGCAAACGCATGGCCGGCTCTGTGCTCGCGCAAGCCCTCAACCAAGAAGGCACGGAAGTGCCAGACGTGCATAGCGCAGACGATTTAAAAAATCTCGTCAACGCCATCAACGCCCTGCGCTCACAAAACAAACTCCTCGCCTATCACGACAAGAGCGACGGCGGCTTGCTCGCCTGTGTGGCCGAGATGGCCTTCGCCGGCCACGTCGGAGTGAGCCTCAATATCGACATTTTGCTCACCGAGGGCGATGGAATCACCGACAGCAACGCCGAATACGGCGACAGCAAAAACTGGGCCACGCAGGTGAGCGCCCGCCGCGAAGAGCTCGCCCTCAAAGCCCTGTTCAACGAAGAGCTCGGCGTGGTGATTCAGGTGCGCACGAGCGAACGCAATGAAGTGATGCAAACCCTGCGCGAATTCAAACTTTCCGCACACAGCCACTTCATCGGCAAAACTCGCCCAGAGCATGCCGCTTTGGAAGACGGCAAAGGCGAGCTCAGCATTTGGCGCGACACCAAAAAAGTCTTCATCGCCAAACTGCAAGACCTACATCAAGTGTGGGACTCTGTGAGTTGGAAAATCGCGCAAGGCCGCGACAACCCCGCCTGCGCAGACGCAGAGCATGCAGCGATTGGCGACCCAGCCAATCCCGGCTTGCACATGCATTTACCTGAAGTTTTAAAACAAAAACTGCATATCGCCGGCATAGAATCTGCGCAGAGCGCTATGGTATTAGGAGCGACTCTAGAAGTCGCGTCAGGAGTAATCACTGCATCGCCCGCCATCCACACGCAGCGCCCCAAAGTCGCCATCCTCCGCGAGCAAGGCGTCAACTCGCACATCGAAATGGCCTACTGCTTCGATCAAGCAGGCTTCGAAGCCTTCGACGTTCACATGACCGATCTACAAACCGGCCGCGTGAATTTAAAAGACATGCAAGGCCTCATCGCCTGCGGCGGCTTCAGCTATGGCGACACACTAGGCGCAGGCATCGGCTGGGCACGCAGCATCACATTCAATGACATGCTCCGCGAGCAATTCCAAGCCTTCTTCGCCAGAGACAACAGCTTCGGCCTAGGCGTATGTAACGGCTGCCAAATGTTTGCCGAGTTAGCAGACATCATCCCCGGCGCACAAGATTGGCCGCGCTTCACGCACAACACCAGCACGCGCTTCGAAGCCCGCCTCTCCATGGTCGAAGTGCTCAGCGGCCCAAGCCTCTTCTTCAAAGACATGGAAGGCGCAAGGCTCCCGATAGCAGTAGCCCACGGCGAAGGCTTCGCGAACTTCACCCAACGCGGCGATGCCAACAAAGTCATTGCAGCCATGCGGCTCACAGACAACCAAGGCCAACCGACCGAGCAATACCCCGCCAACCCCAACGGCAGCCCCAACGGCCTCACAGCAGTCACCACCCAGGACGGCCGCTTCACAGCCCTCATGCCCCACCCCGAACGCGTTTTCCGCAACATCCAAATGAGCTGGAGCAACGGTGATGCTTCAGCCCACAGCCCATGGATGCAAATGTGGCGCAATGCAAGAGAGTGGTTGAAGGCTTAACTTTAAGCGGCGAAACATGAAACTACAAAAAATTGACTACAGAAAGTTGAACTCCAAAGCCAAGGAAATGTACAACTTTCATAAAGCCGCCGCCCGATTGGCAGACTATGGTTTCAGTTGCATGTGGTTGAGCAATGACTGGCAGGGTGCCGACTTTATTGCTGTGCATGCAGACGGCGTTACAGATATCAAAGTTCAGCTCAAAAGCAGACTTTCATTCGCAAAGAAGTATTTAGGCAAGAACATCTACATCTGCTTCATAGGCGGCACCGATATTTATCTTTATCCCCATGACGCAGTTTTATCTCAGATTGAGTCGAAGATTTCTGACCAGACGTGGCTGACCACTGGCACTTGGAGTACACCCTCTTTGACTCAGGGAAACAAAAAGCTTCTTGGCGAGTATTTACTGTAAGCATTCTTGTTGTGCTATAGTGCAACCATTGCACTAAAAATCATGCCAACTATCGCAAAATTCGGAAGCTGCGTTGTTACCATGTATGCGGGTGACTACCCGCCGCCTCACTTTCATATTCGTGCTAACGATGGAGACGAGGCGTTGGTTGAAATTGCGAGCTTAGAGATATTACGCGGCAGATTGCTTAGGCGTGAAGTAGCAGAGGCGATGGAATGGGCTGCTGCGAATCAAAAATATTTGATGCAAACTTGGAAGGAGTTGAATTCATGAGCCAAGATCATTTCATTCTTCGTCGCGTCAAAGCTTTAGACGGGCTTCGCCTTGCACTCGAATACGCGGATGGCGAGAAGCTTGAGGTGTCGATTGCGCCCATCGCTGGGCGGTTTAAGCTGCTCAAACCGTTGTTGGATGCCAAAGTTTTTAAAACAGCTACTGTTGTGCCGGGTGGCTTCGCTGTGCGTTGGGCGAAAGATGACAACCTAGAGTTGGCTGCCGACAATCTGCGTGCCCGAGCTATTGAGCAAAGCGGCCAGTACTCCCATGAGTTTTTGTGGAACTGGATGCATAAGCACAGCTTCACTCTAGATGCCGCTGCCGATGCGCTCGGCCTCTCGCGCCGCATGATTGCTTATTACCGCAACGGCGAGAAGCCCCTGCCCATGACAGTTGCACTGGCCTGCCATGGCTACGATGCGCTCGCGCTAAAAGCTGCGTAACACGGAGGCTCTCTGATCGCCGAAAGACCACGGCTGTGATTGGGTTGTCTCACGGAGAGAAATAAAGGGGGAGGCACGCGCGCAGCGCCAGCCGGAGGACATTCTCGTAGTGGGA
>JAYSRZ010000426.1:0-3397 GCA_043720775.1 Variovorax sp.
CACGGGTTTGCCATCGAGCAAGATGCTGCCCTCATCAGGAATCGTCGCGCCCGAGAGCGCCTTGATGAGAGACGATTTCCCCGCGCCGTTGTCGCCAATTACGGCCATGATTTCGCCGGCTCTTAACTCAAAATCCACGCCATCGAGCGCCACCACTTGGCCATAGCGCTTGACTAAATTCTTCGCTTCAAAAACCAATGCTTGGCTCATATCTAGCGCGCCTTCTTGTGAGACAACTGATCCACGGCCACCGCCAAAATCACCAGCACTCCGGTGACGAGCAGTTGCACGACTGAGGGCACGCCCATCAAAGTCAGCCCATTGCGAAACACACCCACGATCACTGCGCCCATCAGCGTGCCCAAAATAATGCCGCGCCCGCCGAAGAGTGATGTGCCGCCTAAAACGACTGCCGTGATCGCATCCAAATTCTCCGTTTGCCCCGCTTGCGGATCCCCAATGCTCGTGCGTGCTACGTTAAGCATAGCGGCCAGCCCATAAAATACGCCGGCAAGCACGTAAACACCGATTAACACTTTATCTACACCAATGCCCGTGAGGCGCGAAGCCTCTGGCGCATTGCCCACAGCGTAAATATGCCGCCCTGGCGCTGTATCGCTTAAAAAGCGCCACATCAAAATATACAAGCCCACCATAAACAAGGTGCCGTAGCTCACCTGCGTGCCGAGGATTTCAAACGTGCTGCCGATCAGCGTGAGCGATTCAGGCAGATCCGTGACGGAGGCCGATGAGGAATACAACTGCGTCGTGGCAAACGCGATGTTCATCGTGCCCAATGTCACGATGAAAGAAGGCAGTTTGGCTTTCGTCACCAAAAGGCCGTTGATGAGGCCAAACAATGCCGTGATGCCAATGCCGCACAAAATCGCCAACGGCACAGGCAGCTCGTTTTCTACAGCCAGCTTGGTCATCACCATCCCGCCCAGCGCCATCACCAT
Source organism: Variovorax sp. (assembly GCA_043720775.1). Lineage (GTDB taxonomy): Bacteria > Pseudomonadota > Gammaproteobacteria > Burkholderiales > Burkholderiaceae_C > JANMDU01. Next base: position 960 of record JAYSRZ010000426.1, read on the forward strand.
GCCGCAAGATAAATCAATGCCAGCAGTGAGAATGATCAGCGTCATGCCAATGGCCAATACGCCCACCACCATCACTTGCTGCGTAATCAAGGAGAGATTTTCTCCCGTGAAAAAGCGATCTGTTTGCGTGGCAAAGAAGAGGCAGGCGGCGGCCAGAGCGATCCACGGCCCAAGCACATTCCAAGGAAGATTTTTCACCGTCTGCTTCATACTTTGCGCACTCAAATCAAGCTAAAGACAAATTAAGCCTTCTTGCCCCAGCACATGTCCAGGCCCTTCTTCGTGTCAACACTGTCGATGCCTTTGATCGCTTTGTTGGCAATCAAAGTCACGCCGGTATCGACATAGCCGGATTGCTTCTTGCCAGTTTTCGCGTATTCCACGCCAGCTGCCACGCCCATCGAAGCCATCTTCAATGGGTATTGCTGGCTGGTTGCAGCGATGATGCCTTTGGCGGTGTCTTTGATGCCTTGGCAGCCACCGTCCACTGACACAATCGTCACGCCTTTTTCTTTGCCAGCTTTCTTCAGCGCGTTGTAAGCGCCCACAGCGGCTGGCTCATTGATCGTGTAGACCAAGTTCACATCAGGATTTTTCTGCAAGCAGTTTTCCATGCCGGTCTGGCCTTTGGCGGTGTCGCCAAAGCTATCGGCCATGCAAGCGACGCCTGCTTTTGCGCCACCGAGTTCGTTGCTCTTGGCGTCCAGCGTAAGCAAGCCCATGCCTTTCAAGAAGCCGTTGTGACGCTGCGCGCCCACAGGGTGGCCGGGGAACAGATCAAGCGTCACGATCTTGGCTGGCTTGCCGCCGAGTGCTGCCTTGGCGTATTCGCCGATCAACACGCCGGCTTTGTAATTGTCGGTGGCAAACAAAGCGTCTGCGCCTTCCACAGGGCTATCAAGCGCAATCACTTGCACGCCTTTAGCTTGTGCTTTCTTGATCGCTGGGACGACGGCATCGCCACTGGACGTGATCAAAATAGTTTTTGCGCCAGCCGAGGTCATGTTTTCAATCGCGGCGATTTGGGCCGCGGTGTCGCCATCTTGCTTGCCAGCCGCTGTCATGAGCTTGACGCCCATTTTCTTGGCTTCGGCTTGCGCTCCTTCTTTCATTTTCACGAAGAAGGGATTGGTCTCGGTTTTGGTGATGAGGCCGACGATGACTTGATCTTTGGCGATAGCGCTGCCTGCGAGGGCTAGGCCAGCGAGCGCGAGTGTGGCTTTGAGTTTGAAGGACATGCTTGTCTCCTGAAGAGTTAAAAGGAATGAAAAACGGAGGTGAGCCCGAATTGAGCTAGCTTGATTGTGCGCAGCGAGATTTAATAAATCAAGATGTTTTATTTATGGAAAACCCTGAGCATTGTGACAATAAAAATCGGCTTCAATACAAGCCATGATTGTTTGTTATGGCGAAGCCTTGGTGGATCTTTTTGTGAGCCCTTACTCACAGGGGAGCTTGCGCTCGGGCTCAGAAGCATGCCTAGGCGGCTCGGTGTTTAACTTTTGCCTTGGTGCACAAAGGCAGGGCTTGCAGGCGGTGTATTTGAACGCCTTATCCGCCGATACATTTGGCCGGCAATTCGCTCATATCTTGCAAAAAGAGTGCGTGAAGCTCGATGCGCCGGCCTGCCGGGAGCCCACATCAATTGCCGTGATTGAGCTCGATGCGTCAGGCAAAGCAACGTACGCTTTTCACCGGAATTGCGTTGCTGACACTGCGCGGAGTGCTCATGAAATCATAGCAAACTGGCGTCCAGACGTGAAAGCGTTGCACACCGGGTGCCTGATGCTCGCGCCAGATGCTTGGGGCGCAACGAAGCAAATCATGGCGCATGCAGCCGGTGCAGGCTGCGTGATCAGTGTCGATGCGAATCTGCGACCTGCTGTGGTGGCCGATGCAGCGGCGTATGCGGCTTGTGTGCGCGAGGCGTGTGCGATTACACACATTTTGAAATTCAGTGACGATGATTTGGTAGCTTTAGGCGCGATCACGGCGGATGGTGCGGCAGATGATGTGCGGCTGATTGCCGTCGCACGAAGTTTCTTCGCTACTCGCAGCCAAGCGCAATTGATCGCACTGACGCTAGGAGAGCGCGGTGCATGGCTGCTCACACGCGAGCATCAAGTTTTTCAAGCCGCGCCGAAAGGCATCAGCGTGCAAGACACTGTGGGCGCAGGCGATAGCTTTGGTGCGGCACTTCTCGCACATCTGAATTCTCAAAAGCTGCTTCATCCGGCCGCCTTGCAAACGGGCCTTTCAGATCATGCCATGCAGACAGCGCTGCACCACGCGGTGACGGCAGCAGCGATTTGCGTGCAGCGCGTGGGTTGTGATCCTGCAACTTGGGCTGAAACGCTACAAGTGCTGTGAGATAAACGGTATAAATACAATAGCACCTCACGCAGTATCCATCGAGTCTAACTGCCAAAAAGACTTAA
>JAYSRZ010000427.1:0-9697 GCA_043720775.1 Variovorax sp.
CCTGCGCTTATCTCGTCTTGAAGCGCTGCGCTTGTCTGCAGCACTAGGCGAGGGCGCGGTGTGGGATGGCGCACGCGGCTTGCGCAAGCTGCTCGCGCAGCTCAAAGGCGGCGCAAATGCATTGCAGCCCGTGTTGCTCCCCGAAGGCCTCAAAGCCGAACTGCGCCCGTATCAATTAGAAGGCGTGAGCTGGCTGCAATTTCTGCGCGAGCAGGGCTTGGCAGGCGTGTTGGCAGACGATATGGGCTTGGGCAAAACATTGCAAACGCTCGCGCACTTACTCATCGAGAAAGAAGCTGGCCGGCTGGAGCATCCTGCGCTCATCATCGCGCCCGTGAGCCTCATGGGCAATTGGCAGCGCGAAGCAGCGAAGTTCACGCCCTCGCTGCGCGTCTTGCTGCTGCATGGCGCAGCCCGACATGAAGCCGCGCAAGATATTTCGCAAGCCGATATCGTGCTCTCGCCATACTCACTCTTGCCGCGCGATAAAGAGCGTTGGCTCGCGCAGAAGTGGTCAGTCGTCGTGCTTGATGAAGCGCAGAATATTAAGAACGCGCATACTGATGCGGCGCAAGTGGCTTATGAGTTGCCAGCAGGCCAGCGCCTGTGTCTCTCCGGCACGCCCATGGAAAATCATCTCGGCGAGCTCTGGAGCTTGTTTCACTTTTTGATGCCCGGCTTTCTGGGCAGCGCACGCCGCTTCAAAGAGCTGTATCGCACGCCGATTGAAAAGCATGGCGATACAGAGCTGCTCGCCGCCTTGAGCAAACGCGTCACGCCATTCATCTTGCGACGCACGAAAAAAGAAGTGCTCAAAGATCTACCAGACAAGATTGAAACGCTCAGCATGGTCTCGCTCGAAGGCAAGCAAGCAGATTTGTACGAGACGATTCGCTTGGCCACTGAGAAAGCTGTGCGCGATGCGCTGGCCGATAAAGGCTTGGCCCGCTCGCAAATTCAAGTGCTCGATGCGCTGCTCAAGCTGCGCCAAGTCTGCTGCGATCCGCGCCTCGTGCCCACTGCAGCAGCCAAAAATGTGAAGCAATCCGCCAAGCTAGATCTGCTCATGGAAATCTTGCCCGAGATGCTGGCCGAAGGCCGCAAGGTGCTGCTGTTTTCTCAGTTCACATCGATGCTAGAGCTGATCGAAGAGGAGCTCGCCAAGCGCAAGCTGAGTTGGGTCAAGCTCACCGGCTCTTCCACCAAACGCGATGACATCATCGATCAATTCACCAGCGGCAAAGTCCCGCTCTTCCTCATCAGCCTCAAAGCCGGCGGCGTCGGCCTCAATCTTCCGCAAGCCGACACCGTGATTCACTACGATCCATGGTGGAATCCAGCCGTAGAAAACCAAGCCACAGATCGCGCCCACCGCATCGGGCAAACGAGCCAAGTCTTCGTTTACAAACTGGTGGCCAGCGGCACCATCGAAGAGCGCATGCTCAGCTTGCAAGCGCGAAAAGCAGCGCTGGCCGAGGGCATGCTAAGCGGCGCGCAAATGCGCAAACAAGCGCTGTTCACGGAAGACGATGTCGCGCAATTGCTGCGGCCACTGGGTGACTGAACTGCTTCTTGAATCAAAAGTATCTATGAATTTATCTATTCGTAGATTAACTTATTTCTATATTTATCATATGCTTATCGAAAAATTATCTATGAATGAATCTCCCAAAAATTGATCTCCTCGAAGTCGTAGCCGCATTGCTCGCAAGAGGCGAGCCGCTCACAGCTGCGCAATTGGCAGCTGCCACAGGGAAAAGCCAGCCCAGCATCTCTCTCGCAGTCAAAGCTTTGGGTGAGCGAGTGCATCGCATCGGCGCGGCAAGGAGCACGAGATATGCGCTTAAAAAAGACATTTTGGGACTACCGGCAGAACATGAGCTGAGCTGGAATGGCGCGGATGCATCCGGCAGCACGCCTTGGCGATGGGGGCGTATCACCTATCTTCATGGCGATTATTTACACGTGCGCAGTGGTCGGCGGGAATGGCTCACGCGAGGCAAACTGCCTTGGTTTCTTTCCCCGATGGTGCCTGAAGGCTTTCTAGGCAGGGCGCTTGCAAAAACGCACAGTAGATTTCCTAGCAACCCAGAAACGTGGGCACTTGCACAAATATTGCATGCCAACATTTCAAGTGTGGATGAGTACATTGGCGCGTTTTCGTTCACGAATTTAACGTCGGGGTATTTTTCGCCGACTAACGACCTAGTGAATTTAGGCGAGTTTTATGACAATCGCTCAGCGATGTCCAACAATGGCTCAACTAATGGCGCGTTTGCCGCCGGCGAGCAACCAAAGCTCATGGTCGCAGGCGACGCTTTCGCCCACTTCATTGTGAAATTTACACCACCTCACAGCACGCCTTTTGGCCAACGATGGCGTTCGTTGCTACTGCTTGAGGAACTTGCATCAAAGAAGTTGCAATCTAAAAACATATCTTGCGCAAGCACGCGAATCATTCAAACTGAACACCACACATATTTGCAATCACAGAGATTTGATCGCAATTCAAATCAACAGGCGAGCCACATTGTTGCAATAAAAATAGCGCATGACGAATTCGTTGGAAGTAGTTGGTCGAATTGGCTTACCACCAGCGAAGCTTTGGCCAATCTAGGCATGATCACGGCGCAGGAGCTAAGCCAGATTGCCAGCATCTTCGCTTTCGGCCACTACATCGGCAACACCGATATGAATATGGGCAATCTCTCTTTCTTCGTAGATGACGTAATTAAACCAACGATTCGCCTAGCGCCCGTTTATGACATGCTGCCAATGATGTGGAAGCCCGATCCGCATCAGGGCCTCAGCGATTCGCCTGTGCGCAAGCAGATCATGCAAGAAGGTTTTGACGTTGAGAAAACCCGTGCTCGTGGATGGGCGATTGAATTTTGGGAGCGCGCTGCGCAACTCGATATTGGCGCAGATTTGCAAGCCGCATCGCTTGAAAGTGCGCGTCGCCTCGAAACGAATTTCACAGATGTTTAACGCGCCATGAAAAAATTCTGGTGGCTAGCCGCCGCTACCACGCTGGTGGTCACCTCGTTTTCCATGTTCGGCCCGGTGCTGGCCGTCTTGCTGCAGCAGCGCGGCTTGGGCACAGCAGCCGTCGGCGCGTTTGCGATGATTCCGTTTGCTTGCATCGCGCTGCTCATCCCGATCATGCCGCGCATCTTTGCGCACTTTGGTATTGGCCGCGTGTATCTTGCAGGCATGGCGCTGGAGTCGGTGTGTACGTTGGGCTATATCTTCTTTATTGATTCGCCGAATGCATTTGCATGGTGGTGTGCGAGCGCTGTGTTTGGCGGCGTAGGAGCAGCGGCTGTTTGGAATGCGACAGAGGCGCTGCTGGCCGAGAATGCGCCGCCAGACCAGCGCGGCAAAGTCATGGGGCTGTATCAAACGGCACTGGGCGCAGCGCTCGCCGCTGGACCTTTCGTGCCCGCGTTGCTCAGTTGGCAGCCGAAGACGACTTTGATTGCAGCCGCCGTCGTACAGTTTGCAGCGCTCGGCATTGCCCTTCAACTCAAGCTCACGCAAGCTGCGCACACACATGCAAACGATGGAGACACACAACAAATCGGCAGCACATGGCAAGCCATTCGCGTTGTGCCAGCATTGGTGCTCATCGCATTCGCAGGCGGCGTGTTCGAGGCGGGATTGAGCAGCATCAGCGCAGCCAACGGCGCAGCGCTCGGCCTCTCGCTCGCGCAAGCCTCCAGCATCGTCGGCGCGCTTGGTGTGGGCAGTTTCGTCTTCCAGTATCCCGCAGGCTTAGCCGCAGATCGCTTTGCACCGAAACGCGTGTTTGGCGTTGTAGGAGTCATCCTGCTTATCGCCAGCATCGCATTCGCAGCGTCTGCGCAATTCAAGTGGCTGCTCTATGCCACAGCCGTCGTCTGGGGCGGAGTAGGCGGCGCGCTTTACACACTCACCATGATCCGTGTTGCTCATCATTTCGATGCCCGCATGGGGGCGCAGGCCGTAGCATCCGGCACAGCCGCCATGATCACGGGCTATACCTTAGGCGGCGCGATCGGCCCATTGATCAGCGGCGCGGCGCTGCAGTATTTCCAAGCTTGGGGCTTAAGCGCATGGCTTTCGCTGTTATCAATTGCCGTGATGCTAGCTAGCTTTAAAAGCGGCAAGAGCACATAATTTTTAAGCAAAATAGGCATCTAGCCGGCATAGAATCTGCGTAAAGTGCTATCAAATAAATAGTGGTCGTCATTATCTCTCCTTTAGCAAACCTCCATCCATGACCATTCTCCTGCCCTCCATCCTCGTCTTCGCCGGCTCCAACCGCGAAGCATCGTTTAACCGCAAGCTCGCCAAAGAGGCCGTCCGCTTAGCCAAAGAATCTGGCGCACAAACCAATTACATCGAGCTCGCCGATTTCAACATCCCGCTCTACAACGCCGATCTAGAAGCAAGCGGCACGCCACGCGACGTCATCCGCTTAAAAGAAATCATGCACGCGCACGCCGGCTGGATCATCGCCAGCCCCGAATACAACGGCTCATACACCGCGCTCTTAAAAAACACCATCGATTGGGCCAGCTCCCCCGCCAAGCCTGGCGCGGAGTGCAGCGAAGAAGAAACGCAAACATGGAAAAGCGGCACCAAGCCCTTCGAAGGCAAAGTCGTCGGCCTGCTCTCCGCCTCTCCCGGCATGATGGGCGGCCTGCGCAGCTTGGATCATCTAGCGCCTCTGCTGCGCAATCTGCAATGCTGGGTTGCGCCACAGCAATTCGCCTTAGGCAAAGCCGGCGATGCATTCGATGCACAAGGCCGCTTGAAAGATGCAGCCCAAGAGGCGAAAGTCAAAGCCGTAATCGATCAAGTCATCTTCGCAGCGCAGAGGCTTACTGCGTAGATCAAAGCACTACTGTTTTCATAGCACTTTACGCAGATTCTTTGCCGGAAAACAGCGCTTTTACCGTAAAAACTCAGAGCAAAGAGAGCGACTTTGCGGGGGGCTGGGTCAAGGTTGGAAGTAGAACTTCGTATGGTGTCCGAGTTGAGAGGGTGAAGTACGAGTCTTCTGAGCAGAGATTTCCCCTACATGGCGACCATACCAGCAGAGCACTTCATAGAATCTATTTGCCAATGGGGTTGATACTTAATACTCTTATACTTCTTCACGTCCAGCATCATTGGAAGTTGGTATCCCCTTCCCTAGTCAGATTTCGATCGGCACTTATGATCAATATTCAAGCGGCGCGGCCTAGCGCGGTCTCGTCAGCAGACTACTACGCTGGCGCAATTTTGACTCATTCTCTCCTAGCTGTGTACGTAACGCCAACCGAGTCGACCATTCGACGCACACACGAGGGCCATCTGATGTTGGCGAACAATTCCGCGAAGGTCGTATTTGCATGAAGTATGCGTACGAAGACTTGGGAGACACAAGGTTTGAAGAGCTTGTCGTCGCGCTGTGCCGACGACTTCTTGGTATGGCAGCCCAAGGCTTTGCAAAGGGCCCCGACGGCGGACGTGACGCCAAGTTCATGGGAACTGCACAGCTTCTACCAAGTACACAAGCGCCTTGGAGTGGAACCGTAATTGTTCAGGCTAAGCACACCTACGGATACAACCGCAGCTTTTCTGACACCGACTTCTTTAATCCAAAGTCAGCGAGTACCGTGCTGAGCGAAGAAGTGCTGCGCATAAAGAAACTTCGGGATTCAAAGCAACTTGACCACTACATGCTATTCACCAATCGTAAGCTGACTGGTGGCGCAGAAAGCAGCATAAGAGCGTATGTATCCAAAGAGTGCGGCATCCCTGAATCGTCCATCATGCTGTGCGGGATTGAACAGCTAGAAGGTTGGCTTAAAGACTTTCATACTGTCGCCTCCCAGGTCAACCTTGATCCAATTGACTCACCCCTGATCGTGAGCCCAGATCAGCTCTCAGAAGTCGTCCAGGCTCTTGCTACCCAATTGAATGGTGCTGCGAGTGGTGTCGATACACCGCCGACGAGCCGCACGAAATACGAGGCCAAGAACGTCCTCAACAAGATGACGCCAGAGTACGCGAAGGAGCTTAGACAAAGGTACTTAAAGGACACCGCTCAGGTGAAGGCTTTCCTTGCCGCGCCCGAGAATGAAGAGCTTTTAGGCCTATATGAATCCGTCGTTGAAGAATTTCAGCTCAACATCATCGCCAAGCGAAAGGAGTACCAGACATTTGATGAGGTAATGAACCATCTCGCGCGCTTGCTCGTAGAGCGAGACCCGCAACTGCGCGCTAACAAGCGCTTGACGCGCGTCATGCTCTTTTACATGTACTGGAACTGCGACATTGGGGAGGGTGAAGATGCTACAGCCCACTAAACACTCCCACCCAGATCGCACCGTCGTGAACATAGCCCTCCTCTTGCTACAGTATTTGCGTAAGCGCCGCTTAGATCGCTACGGCGACTTACGCGCATTCGCTAAGAAAGCCGTTACAGGCGGCGATGTTCTTTTTCTGCCAGCGCTCAACTTCCTATTTTTGCTAGGGATGATTGTGTACCTACCCAAGACCGACGCAATTGAATACGTGGGGCCAAATGAAACTCTCTAGGCTTTACTGCAACAAGCCCGATCTTTTCGGGCCGATCGATTTCCGAGCAGGTCTAAACGTGGTCATTGCAGAGATCCGGCAGCCAATGAATAAGGACAAGGACACGCACAACCTCGGCAAGACCACGCTGGGACTCATGATCGACTTCTGCTTTCTAGCTGGGCGAGACAAGAATTTTTTCCTCTTCAAACAGGAGGAAAAATTCAAAGACTTCGTATTCTTTCTGGAGATTGAGCTCGCTGACGCTATGTACCTCACCGTCAGGCGCGGTGTAAGCGAACACACGAAGATATGCTTCAGAAAGCACCAGGCCTCGCATCAGGACTTCGTGGAGCTAGCCGAAGCCGACTGGGATCACGTCAATCTGCCGTTTGAACGCGCCCGGGAGATGCTCGATGGCCTCCTTGACTGGCGTGCCGTATCACCATGGGATTTCCGCAAGGGTCTCGGCTACCAACTACGCGGTCAGGATGACTACCAAGATGTGTTTCAGCTAAGGCGCTTCGCCATAGGGAAACACAAAGATTGGAAACCGTACGTTGCACACATCCTAGGCTTTAATCACAAGCTGATAGACGAGTATTACGCGAAACTCGAAGAGCTAGAAGACAAGAAGACAGTCGCTCAGACCGTACAAGCCGAACTCGGTGGATCGGTCGATGACTTGAGCAAGATCGAGGGAGTCCTTCTATTGAAGCAAAAAGATGCTAGCAAGAAGCAGCAACTACTAGATGATTTTGATTTCCGTGAGCAGGACGAGAATCTGACGCAGAAGCTTGTCGAAGAGATCAACGTACGCGTTGTTGAGCTGAACGCGCGTCGCTATTCTCTCAACCAAGCGCGCCGCAAGATTGTTACATCACTGGAAGAAGATCAAATTCTTTTCAAGCCCGACCAGGCTGAAAAACTGTTCAAGGAAGCGGGCATCCTTTTCTCAGGACAGATCAAGAAGGACTTCAGCCAGCTAATCGCATTCAACCGGGCCATCACTGAAGAGCGGCGCGGATATCTGAAAGAGGAGCGCGCTGAAATCGAAGCGGAACTTAAGAACATAGCAGAGGAGCTTGATAGCCTTGGAAAACGTCAGTCGAGCGTACTGGGTTTCCTAAGCAGCACCGACGTGTTTGCAAAGTACAAGCAGGTCACTGATGAACTGGTGACGTTGCGCGCCGATATTGCGATACATGAGAAACAGCGCGGGTTCTTGCGCCGCTTGCAAGAACTGCGCGCGCAAATTCGCGTGTTGGCAGAGGCTTGTTTGCATCTACAGTCGCAGATTGAAACAAACGTTGAGTCGCTAAATGCAGATAACGCCAGTTTGTTTTCAGTAATCCGGGTCTTCTTCAGCGAGATTGTCGAAGAAGTTCTCGCACACAAGGCATTGCTTAGCGTGTCTCCAAACGCGAGCGGCCACCTTGAGTTCCGAGCAGAATTTCTTGACAACAAGGGTAGAGCCACTAGCGCCGATCAAGGCCACACCTACCAGAAACTGCTGTGTATCGCCTTTGATTTAGCTGTACTGCGCGCTCATCTTCAGGACCGATTCCCTCACTTCGTTTATCACGACGGTGTGTTCGAGTCGCTCGACGATCGCAAGAAGGCAAATCTTCTAAAGGTCGTCCGTGAGTACTCTGAGCTTGGCGTGCAATCGGTCATAACTTTGATCGACTCCGATATGCCGCCACGCGTAGATGCAGAGGTACCGGTATTTGCCTCCGACGAAATCGTGCTTACCTTGCACGACGAGGACGATGATGGTCTTCTATTCCGCATGCCGCCTTGGTAGCCGACGCGTCAGGAAAGATCGAGTGTCGGACGCTAGGTTCGCATTACTTTTCCGTGGACGCGCTCAGCGCAGTCACCTATGGATCGACGGGGGGCTGTCGGCTACTAAAGTGTCTTCGGTTGTTTAGTACAGGTGCGAGGGATCATACGGCCTTTGCAGCTTGATGCAACAACTTGACTGCGCGCAAGTCAGTATGTAGTTTATCTGCACCGAATTCCAATCCATGCGGCCAGCATAGCGCACCCAGCTCTACGAAGAAATTTTGAAATGCGGCGGTGTCTTGTAAAGGCTGCGTAAGTGGTGTCTTGAGGAAAAGCAAAGGTGCAAAGTCATACACGCCTTCGCTGCCGTCTGAAAACGCCAAAGCAATTTGTTGATCTTTAATCCAACGTGCGTGAACGATCTTAATCATTGTCGGCTCCTGGGATGCGCTCTAAAGGCATGAGGTTAACCGCTCTCTACCAATTTGTCATCAGCTCTTCTTGGTGCTCTAGCGCCCATTCGCGCACGATGCGCGCGGCCTTGCTTGGCAAATGGCCTTTCTGCACCTCACCCGTCGAAATGCTCACAAAGGCTTCATGGCCTTGGTATTCAACGTGGAAATGCGCAGGCGGGTGATCCGCGTGATACATGCGGATGTAGATGCCGAAGAAATATGAGATGACGGGCATGGTCGTTCTTCGAGTCTTGCATCAATCAAACATCAATATTCATCGCCCTCAGCGCGTTGTCTTCAATAAATTGTCTGCGCGGCTCGACTTCGTCGCCCATGAGGGTGGTGAACACACGGTCGGCCTCGATCGCGTCTTCGATTTGCACTTTGAGCAGGCGGCGCACTGTTGGGTCCATGGTGGTTTCCCAGAGTTGCTCGGGGTTCATCTCGCCCAAGCCTTTGTGCACCCAGACGGTGGCCGTGCCGACCAGCCTGAGCCCTGGCCAGCTGTACACCACCACCGTGGCCTACGCCGTGCCCAGCACCGCCACCACCGGCCAGACGTTTACTGGCGCGGTCTCCACCAGCACAACGGACACCGTGCCGACCAACAACAGCACTGTGCTCGTGGCCCCGGTCAGCCCGCTGGCCGACGTGGCAACGCAGATAACTGTTCCTGCGACTGTTTCGGCAAGCGCTGTTGTATCGGGGACAGTGGTATTCAGTAACACTGGTTTGTCATCGGCTGTAAATGTTGGCGGTACGGTTACCTTCTCTGCGGGTGTTCAAATTCAAACATTGCCTGTAGGTGCCTTCACCACGACCATTGCCGGCTTGCCTGCAATCATTTTTCCAGGATCAATGTCCGGCCTTGGCACTCTAAATCCTGGCAATAGCTCGTCGTATGG
>JAYSRZ010000428.1:0-1174 GCA_043720775.1 Variovorax sp.
CATGACGCAACTGCTTTGATGGGATCGCTATCGTCAGCGCCCTACCCCGGCAGCATTTTGATTGACCAGGGACTGGCAGACAAGTTTTTGGCCGAACAATTGCATCCGCATTTGTTTGAAGCTGCATGCGCATCCGTCGGTCAGCCGCTGGTTCTTCGTGAACATACCGGCTATGACCACGGCTATTACTTCATCGCAAGCTTTATGGCGGATCACTTGCGGCACCATGCGCAGCAGTTGGCAGATAATTTGCTATATATTTAGTAGCTGCTCACGCAAATATTTATTGGTTTACAGCCCTAAATGATGCCTGAAAAGGCTCAAAAATTGCACTTTAGATGCCAAAGTCATAAATGACTAAAAACTTAATTGTGACCACATTTGTCTTTCATATTAAAATGTGACCACTTTTGACAAAGGAGCTGACCATGCAAGTTTCTATTCGCGAGCTAAAAGCCAACCCAGCCAACGCCATTGCTCTGATGCAACGCGGCGAGACTGTTCATATCACGTCACACCGCAAAGTAGTGGCGCAACTCGTCGCACCCACCGTCAACGCGCACGCCAAACAAGCCATGACAGACGAAGAAGCCATGCGGCGGCTGATTGATTCAGGGGCGGTTGCGCAGATGCCGACCAAGAAGTTCACGCTGCCCGTACCAGTCTTGTTTCCACCGTCTGGAGATGGCAAAAGCATGAGCGATCTCGTCATCGAGATGCGCGGGCCGAGGTGATTTACGAATGATTATTTATTGCGACACATCGGCATTGATGAAGTTATTCGTGGCCGAGCAGCATACCGAGGCGATGCAAAACATAGCCGCAGAGTCAACCCGCCTGGTGGTCAGCCAACTGACTTGGCCCGAAATGTGCGCAGGTCTTGGCTTGAAGCAGCGCACAAATCAAGTCGATACGAAGATTGCATTGACCGCATTGGAGCGATTGAACACTGAGTGGCCGCGCTATTCAAGGCTGGCTGTTGACGAAGACTTGATGGTCGAAGCGGGCGAGCTCGCCTTGCGCTTTGGCCTGCGTGCCTACGACAGCGTGCAGCTTGCAAGTGCCCAGCGCATACACAGGTCGCTGGGCAATAACTTGATTTTTTGTTGCTTTGACAAGCAGCTGAATGCAGCAGCAGCGGCTTTGGCAATCAATATACTTCCCGAATGAAAAA
>JAYSRZ010000429.1:0-9667 GCA_043720775.1 Variovorax sp.
TCAAGGTCATCTTGCGCTCAAGTTTCTCTAGTGTTTCTACGGCGATGGCCATGATGGATCTCTTGATAAAAAATGCTAAAAATCGTGGTGCGCGGGGGGGGACTCGAACCCCCACAGTGTTGCCACCGTCAGGACCTAAACCTGGTGCGTCTACCAATTTCGCCACCCGCGCGGTTTAATTCTTTATGCGCCTCAAGCTGAGCACGATGCGCAAATAATTGGTAACCTCGCATTTTAACCTGCGTTAAAGGCTGCTGATCGCTTGTGTGCTGCGAGCTTTTTCACGCAAGAGCTGCACGATCTTTCAACTCGACCCAAATCTATGCAAACCTCCTTGTCCAACATGCCTTGCACGATAAAGTCGAATATGCTAAATGCTACGCTTATGATAGCACTCTACGCAGTATCTGTAAGCGTAAATGCACAAAAATTCTCTCAAACTGCAGGGCTAAACGGCATTGATGGCGCATTAGCCACGCCTGTAAAAAGCGTGGCTTTGGCGGGGACTCTGGGCAACCAAGCCTTACTGGTGATTGACGGTTTACCGCCCAAGCTTCTGACTGTGGGGCAAACTCATTTGGGTGTGAAGCTCATCAGTATCGACAGCGAACACGCGCTTTTGGAAATTCAAGGCCGACGAGCGAAGCTGCGAGTGGGCGAGGCGCCGGTGAGCTCTGGCGGCGCTGCCGCACCCAGCAGCGGTAGGAAAATTGTGTTGCCCATGAGTTCCGGTGGACATTTCATGGCCAATGGCTCGATCAATGGCCGCGCCATCCAATTCATGGTGGATACCGGAGCCACTTCGGTGGCGCTGGGGATCAGCGATGCACAGCGTCTTGGGATTGATTATCAAAAGGGCTCGCCCGTGCGCATGAGCACAGCCAACGGGCTGGCTCAAGGCTGGCGTGTGGTGCTCAGTTCTGTGCGCGTGGGCGAGGTGGAAATCTATGACGTTGAAGCCATCGTCGGCCCCAACATGCCTTTTGCCTTGCTCGGCAATTCCTTTCTCACCCGCTTTTCGATGAACCGCAGCAGCGATGTCATGGTGCTTGAGCGGCGATATTGAAGGCAAGTGTGTGCTTTGCAGGATCGATCCATCAAAGCTTTGATCCCACTGCGGTCTTTAGCTGTGGCAAGACCTTCGTTTTACAGCGATGCGAAAGGATCGGTGTCCTCTATGGGCTGAGTGATGCCGCGTCTTTTGTTGGATTCGTCGTTCGCGAGGTCGACAAAGGCTAAATCGCTCATCATGGCAAGGTTGATCGGCTGTGCTTTGGCTAGCGCTGCAGCGCCCAGCCGTGCTTGCACAAGTTGGAGCATTTCCAGCGCAGCAGGGTATCCCTTCGATCCAGCGAGTTGATACCACTTGAGTGCCTGAGCATAATCCGGCGAGATACCGTCGCCTTGATGCAAGCGACGTGCGAGCTGATATTGAGCTTGTATTTCACCGCCCGTCGCCCGTAGCTGGAGTGAAGACATGCTGAGTTTTTCTGTTGTTTGCGAAAAATAGCGCGCCAAGCGGGCGAGATTCATGCGTGCTGTTGAATTGCCCGCATCGGCAGCTCGTAGATATAGCTTACGCGCTTCGCTGCGTTGCCCATCTACTTCTATTAACACGGCCAGTGCATTGAGCGAATGACCTTCGCTGCGGGAAGCACCTTCTTCAAGGCTAGTGCGTGCACGTTCGCGAGCTTTTGGATTGGGCGCGTATTCATCGGCCAGCCAATTCCAAAAATAAGCGCGTGCGCAGCCCGCTTGGATCGATCGATCGAGAAGATCACGGGCCTGCGCAATGTCGCGTGCCACACCCCAGCCTCGCGCATGCATCAGCCCAAAGGCGCCAGTAGCGCAGGCGTGTCCGGCAGCGTGCGCGAGCTGCACATACGCTGCCATCTCACTGTAATTTGGAGAGCGGCATTCGCCGCGATAACTGGCCAATGCTGCTCGCCACGCTGCAGCTGCATCTCCAGCGCGTGCTCGCGCGGAAAGCTCATCCTGTAAACGCGCGGCAGGTTGAGCCACACCTTTGCGCACTGTGCTGCCTTCGGTGGTGGGCTGCGTATCGCAAGCTGAATCACGAGCTTGCTCGGAAGCGGTTTGAACTGAGCTTTGCGACGATTGTGCTTGTGGCTTGGGAGCTACTTTGACTTGCGCAAAGCTAGCCTGGCTGAACAAGACCAGCACGACGATCATGAGGCTGGTTGCTGACATCATTGATTCAACGGCCAATATCGATGGTCGTCAAACTGCTCGATGAAATTTTAGGTTCAGTTATGACTTTTTCGATCTCAATGTTGCCTATGCCACTAGCGCGAATCACAGCAGATTGAGCACGACCTTTGAAGCTCATGCTGCCAGCACCAGATAGCTGCAAATTCAATTGAGCATCGTTGCTTCGCAACACTTCTATGTCGCCGGCGCCTCGCACATGTGCATCAAATCGTCCTTGCAGTGATTGAACAGTGACGCTACCCACATCGACAACCACGCGTGAATCTTTAAGCTGGAAAAAACTCATCTCGCCCGCAGCTATTTCCACATCAGCCTGCCAAATGCCGGTATCGGCATGCAGTGATCCTATCCAGCCGCGCGCTTGGATTCGCCAAGCAATGGGCACTGAAATAACGACGGTTTTGGCTGGATCTTCGCTGCGTACTGTACTGCGCTGGCCGCCAATGTTTTGCTCCGCTATTGCACCTGGGCCGATTGCTTTGTTGATGCGCGTGCCGGAGATGGTTGCGTTCGAAGATCCTCGTGCCGATGCTTCTGAACGAAGCTTAGACTTTGCGCAAAGCAGTCGAGCACCATCAGGAAGCGTCTGTAGCGAAATGCCTGTACTGTCTGATGCGCCCGACATTGCAGGTGCTCCTAGCGAACTAGGCCGCAAAACGACTGCAAACTCGCATGATGAAAGATGCAAAGTTTGCGCATTTGATAGACCTGCCAAGGCCAACTGGGAAGCGATCATAAACAAAGCAGCTTTCATGCGACGCCTACTTGCCAACAATGGTCCAAGGTGCGCGTGACAGGCCAAACTTCGACTGACCTGAAACGCTTGCGAAAGCGCGTTGCATGTCATCAATGCTGCTCACGCCTGCTAAGGGCTGCAACGCCGGCCCACGAAGCGCAGCAGGCAGACGGGTTGCAACATCTTGATCTGTCGCAAAGCACCCCACTTCTTGACGACCAGGTTTGTCAAACTCAATCGTAAATGTGTTTGGATTATTTAGGTCGGGCACCTGTAGGGTTGCGTTGGCCTTGATGGGTTGCATGCGTTGCAGCGGATTAGGGTAGATCTGCGATACCTTTTTTTGCCCGTCCACGTAGTAGCAATAAACGAAAGACTGACGATCTACAAAAAACGAGTACGACATACTCTCGCCTACTGTGTATTCAGCATCGCGATTGCCAAGCAGCACAGTGATTTTGGGTTCGATGCTGACTGTCGAGGTAACACCCAAGCGTTCGTTGCGAGGTTTGAAGCTATCAATCGTTTGTTGAGACATCACAACGTGTGCTGCG
The DNA here is from genome assembly GCA_043720775.1 of Variovorax sp. Classification (GTDB taxonomy): domain Bacteria; phylum Pseudomonadota; class Gammaproteobacteria; order Burkholderiales; family Burkholderiaceae_C; genus JANMDU01. The sequence goes on from JAYSRZ010000429.1 coordinate 3,523, forward strand.
CCACCTTTGGCCACAGCTTTAGATTTGTCGGTCGGACCCCAGCCAACCCGTACAAACTTTCCAGCACCATCGAAACTTACATAGTCTTTGCTCAAGCGTTCATACGTCTCGTACCCCATATTGCCAGTCACAACTATATCGTTGTCAGCTTGGTATTTCGTCAATGCTTCGCGCAAAGCAGGGCCGGGTTTTCCGTCTGCCAAGCCTGCAAAATAGCCACTACTGCGGAGCGCATTTTGAAATAGTTTTATGCGGTCATCACCGTTCATGTCGTCCCACCAAGTGCGCATTTGAGCTTGAAATTCCGGGTGTGTCTGATCAAGGGAGAGGCATTGCCAATAGGGTACGCGGGCCCACTTACCCACCAACTCTACCAAACCCAGCTCGATCAACGTGCGGACTGCGGGGCCTAGGCCTTGAGAGACTTCGCGGCTCATATTAAATTGCACGCCCGTCTTTTGAATTCGACCACCTGCATCAAATCCATGAGAAGCATTACCCACCACCAATTGATTTGCAGATTCAACACCTGGCACTAAAGTCCGAGTATCAAAGTCGCCCAAATGCAGTTCTAGGCCAAAAACGGTACCTATAAAATCGCGCGAGTAACCCAGTTCAGCATTTTTAGCACTGATGCCGCCGCCCATGCGGCTTACTGCAACGTTTTGATCCATAAATGCGATGGAGCCTGAGACATACAGCTGAGGTTTTTGCAAACGCATTTGGCCTGCATTAAGCATTAGGTTAGTTAAGTTTTGTACAGTATCCTGGCGGAGTGCGTCGACTTCGAAATCCACAAACCGAAACGCGCCACTCGTGCGAGACATGATGGACAAGGCTGTAATCACCATATCTTTCATTCCCACCGACACTTTTCCCGATGAATCAGCGATGATTTTGCTGGTGATGAGTGTTTGCGGCACACGATAATCGCGCAACATCTTGTCCATACACATCAATGAATCACTGAAGCTGGATATTGATCGCACAGGCGCGACAGTGGGAATATTGTCAGATGCAACACGATCAAAAAATGGCGCATTGTCGCGTGGCGTGATGGCGCAGGCACCCAGCAGGCTCATACTTAATGCACACAGGCCGATACGAAGAGATTTCATGATGTTGACCTGTGCGAGCTTACAAATTTTTTTATTGCACGGCTCTTATCGACACACATTGATCACTGATCCTGTAACCACGGTGATCGAAGGTTTTGGTTGAGGGCCGTAACGTCCAGAGCCGGTGGCTGGGGCTGCTGGCGCTGAAGGGCCGACTGTTGTGTTGCAACCTTTAGCGCCGCCGGGGCCTGTGTTGGTTGTTCGCGTGATAACGTTAGCTTCGTTGCCACCGCCAAGATTTTTCCATCGCTTGGACATTTCTTGCTTAATTTTGGCATCGTCCCTGGTATCTTCAAACTTTCGCGGCGTCGGGTCGCCGTTGTTGGCAGAAACACTGAAGCTCGCGACGAGCAGCATGAGCGTTAAAAGGCGATGATTCTTTTTCATGGTGTTGTACCCTGTGAAAATTGAAGAGTTATGTTTTGTCAAAAGAAACTAAATTAGTTGAGCCGCCACAGCGACGCCGCCATCGCCTTGGATTGAGCATCTGATTTTTACCAGTGCCCATGATCCAAAGTGATGGCTGCCTTGGCTTACTTATCAGATGTGTTTGAAGCGAAATTCGACTTTGCAGTCGAAAGCGGGCCAATCGCCATGTTGATAACTGCGCCAGTGATGTCGGTGGTTTGCTTGTTATCACCGCCGATGTTCACTTGACCTGCGTTTGACGACATATTCAATTTTGCTGTGGAAAGTGGACCCACTGCCATGTTGACCACAGCGCCTTTGACTTTTACGGATTGCTCATTCTTGCCTTTGATGACGATCTGGGCTTGGGCAATGCCAGAAACCATGAATGCAGCGAGAGCGATAGTTGCGAATTTAAACATGATAATTTCCTTGAGTAATGCCCTGAATAAAACTCTACGCTGGCTGGGCCCACCTGCGCAGAGGGTTTGAAACTAGTTCGAATTGATGTTGACTTTTGAAGGCACACCAAAGGCCGAGTAATTGATGATGGCGCCGCCAACAATGCCTACTTGTGCGTTGCCGCCGCTGACGCTTCGTGATTTAGAAGCCACATTGACTTCTGCTAAACCACCCAAAGCGGCGACATTGATAATTGCGCCACCTACAACGGCGCGTTGCTGATTGGAACCGTTGACCGATCCGTTGACCGAAGCTAAATTGACGCTGGCCTTTGCGCCGAGCGCTGCAGCATTAACCACTGCGCCCAAGACCAGCGTGTTCTGATTGTTGTTGCCTTGAACGGAACCGTTGACGCTGGATATATTGGTTTTTGCAATTGCGCCGAGTCCGGCTGCGTTGACCGATGCGCCGATCAGATTGGTGGTTTGATTGTTACTACCGGAGACACTGCCTTTAACGCTGGACATGTTTTGCTCAGCTTTTGCGGCTAATCCAGCGCCGTTGACTGCAACGCCCTTAATCGTCACACGCTGCTTATTTTTTCCTGAAATTTTGCCGCCAGTTGTTGATGCCAAGTTTTGCTCGCTTTTGGCAATAGGAAGTGCAACGTTCGCTGTCAAGCCTGTCACGTTAACGCTTTGTTCATTGCTTGCTCTCGCCATGGGCATAGCTGACAAGCTAAGCAGTGCAGTGACTGCGACTCTAAAGCTGATAGATGTTTCGTGTTTCATGCCCATGAGTTGCATGCTCGGAGCACATCGGTTCAATATCTTTTACGGCTTTACATATTGATACGTTGGCCGCATGTAATCGCTATTAATTTAATAGCGCCTCGCGCATATTGCACGGCCCTCATGCGTTATTTTGATCAAAAAAAAGAGAGTCCGAAGACTCCCTTGTGAATTTTTATTCGCTGCAAAAATCAGGTAGGTACTGTACGACCCTCAAAGGCCATCAGTACCACACGACGGTTCACGGGGCTGTCTGGCTGATCGGGATCGTGCAAATCTGAGGGCCCTTTGCCAGTGGTGAGCAAACGGTTTGCTGCCAGGCCATGGCGTGCCATGAGATGGCGTTTGACGGACTCTGCCCGGCGCGCTGACAAACGCATGTTGTACTGCAAAGCGCCTACACCATCGGTATGGCCTTCAATTAAAAATCGCAATTCTGTTAATTCTTTGGAGCGCAGCGCAATGCCAATCTCTTGCAGCACTGGCAGCGCGTCGCGCGAGATGCGAGCGGAGTCAAATTCGAACGTGATCTGATCAAAACTCAAGCGCGGCGATTCAGATTGCACCTGAACCGTCTCGCGCGGTGTGGCATCCGCCATCACTTCGTTTTCAGCACGCGTCATCGGCTCCAGATTCAAACGGCGCGTGCGCGTGGGAGAGATGCGTTGTTGGGTTTTAAGAGCTTCAACAATTTGCGTACTTGTTGGCCTGCTGCCCGCCATATCAATAAAGCGAGGCGTAAGCGCTTGGTTTTGCGCCCAAGCCACGGTTGGCGCAACCCATGATGCAGCAAAACAAGATAGTACGGTTCGGCGTGAATGCATGATGTTTCTCCAAAATTAACTCTTAAGTCGCAGAGCAGCGGCCTGCGCCATCTGTAGAAAAGCAAAAATCGCCCATGAGAGAGCTTGATTCCCAAGGCACTTGTCTGTTTGCAGTATCGCGCGCAACGCCAATGCGCACGCGCTTGAAAAGCTGCTCCACAGATTGACCGGGTACGCGCATTTGCTCTACCAGATGGCGGGTATAGGGGCTACTTCCATCAATACCGTCATAGGCTACAGAGCCGGGAGCCGTAGAGAAAGCAATGAGCGTTCCCTGTGGAGCGTTGACTTGCGCTAGGCCATTGCTTTGCGAGCGCGTGACACCCAGATTGCCGCCGCGTGTACGCGTGCTACCCGATACAGGGGGTGTGCGGCAAGCATCCAAGATGACAACGTTAACGCCTTTGCTGCTTTCATTGAGCTTTTCGACGACTTCATCAACGGAGGCGGCGCGACGCGGCACATCTTCCTCGTTGTCAATTACCATATCCACGGGCACAAGATAGTTGCGGCCCCGATGTTGAATGCCATGCCCCGAGAAATACATCACCCGCGCGTCTGAGCGGCGACCTCTCAGCCAAAATTCTTTCATGGCATCAATCATGTTCGCCTGCGAGGCATTTTCTCGCAGGATAAGACTAAATCCTGATTCACGCATCGCAGATGCAATTGCGCGCGCATCACTCACGGCGTTGCGAAGCGGCTTGACGCGATAGTCTGCGTTTCCAATGATGAGTGCAAGTTTGCTGTCGTCTGTGCTGCGCGAGCGTTGTTGCGCCCAGCCAGGCAGGCTAACGAGTGCCGCCGTGTTGATAGCAGAGCGCAAAATAACGCGTCTGGAAAAATGAGTTTCGTTGGCAGCCATGAAGTATTTCCTTCAAGGTGATTTGACAGTGATGTCTGGCGTTGGCTTGCCAGGCGCTGCACCAGTTGTGCCAGCACTTGTGGGAGCGCTGGGTGTGGCTGTCTCCAATACGGATTCTGTGAGCGAGCTGTCTATAAATTGCCTGATTGTTAGACCGAGGTCGGCGCTCGGTACTGCAATAATATAGTCGCCGAGCTGCCCGGGGCCACTTACGATCGTGGCTCCAGCACGAACGAGCATCAAGCGCATATCTCGCTCGGTAATTTTGTCCTTAAAGTTCACCTTGATGTATTTGCTTGCAGTCGCTACAGCTAAAGTGCTGGTGTCTACAGGTTGCATACTGCGTACATCGGAATAGCCTCGCTCCGCATTTGAGAGCAAGAAGCCTTGACCCACAACAACAACTAGCAAAGCTGCACAAACACCACCCATGGCAGGCGCTGATAACCAACGATGAGGCAAGAAGCTTTCGATGCGTGACCAAAAGGAGGGCGATTGTTGGATGGGGCGGCTTCTTTGCCCCACACGCACTTTAGATTGCAATTGTGCCCAACCGATATCCGCGCGTACAGATTCAACATCACCAATCACCTTCTCTGCCAGCGCTTCGTGCCATGCCAAAGCTGCACGCGCTTCACCACTGCCAGAGAGCATTTGTTTAACTAGAGATTGTTGTGCAGCGTTTGCAGAGCCATTCACAAAAGAAGGCAATATATCCAGCAATTGCTCCATCGTGAGAGATTGAGAATCAGCCATGATTTGCCTCCTTTGATGACGACTTACCGCCAACGACATGAAGCGCTGGCTTGCCAGTGAATGCCAGCTCTAAGCAATCCTTCATGCTTTTTCTGCCGTGAAACAGGCGCGTCTTTGCCGTGCCTTCCGGGCAAGACTGAAACCCAGCAATCTCGGCTACAGACCAACCTTCATAGAAAGTCAAAGTTAGGCACTCGCGCTGTGCATCAGGCAGTGTCTCTAAGCAACCGTCGATATGATGGCGATACTGACCATTGAGCACCAAATCAAAGACGCCCATACCCTCATCAGGGACGGTGTCGATGATTTCATCATCTAGGGTTTGCATTTCAGGTCTGCGGGAGCGGAGCAACATAAGCACTTTAAATTTAGCGATTCCAAGAATCCACGTTGAAAATTGCGACTCGCCACGAAACCTGTCCGGGCGCTGCCACACTTCGTACAACACATCTGCCACAACCGTTTCAGCGTCTTGATCATCATGCAAGCGGTTCAACGCGAAGGCGTAAATCCGTTTTGCAAAAGCTTGGTGAAGCTGACGCAAGGCGGATTCGTCTTGGTTTCCGATGCGCCGTAAAAGCTCGCTGATCTCAGTATCTGACATTTGTGCTGTCCTTATTGATACTTGAGTTGCAGTCATTTCGATTTCGGTTCAAAGAAAGCGTCAAAAAATGCTATTTTTTGGTTTTGAGGCACTAGCGTGACAGCAGCGTCGTCTGCTCCAGCACGAGCGGTGCGAGCAATTGAGGCGTCTGCGGTCCAATGGAGCGATCACGAAAACGCTGCACGACTTTTGCACTGCCTGCAAACCAGTCGCGAAGACTTAACCGATTGAGATTTTGTGTTTGTGCGTCTTGTAGGCTGGTAAGCAGCGCAAAGGTAAAAAGCCCGTGGCCGGCAGGATCATATTCTTGCGACTCTTCATTTTCTCCCGATGCAAGCATGAGTGCAAATTGGCTTGAAGCCGAGCGTTTGATGAGC
>JAYSRZ010000430.1:0-1168 GCA_043720775.1 Variovorax sp.
GCATTTTCTTTCGTGATCAGCTTGCCTTTGGCATGGCCCGCGCCAAGTGCTTTTTGCGTGGCTTCGCTAAAAAGCGATTTGGTGATTTGATACACGGTCTCGTTGTCCACTTTGCTGCTGGTAACCCATTGCGCACCCACGGCCAGCGTCTGCACGGCAGGCACATCTTTGTAGGTGTTTGCAGCAATCGTATCCACCGCGAAATAAGCATTCGCCATGCGCAAGCCTTCCGCCTGCGGGCCGCCAAGCGCCACGAGCTCGATGCCTGCGCCACTCGATGCGAGCTCTGCAATCGCGCCCGCAGGCCAGCCGCCCACGAAGAAGAAAGCATCAAGCGCGCCGTCTTTCAGCTTGTCGCCCGCTTGATTGGGCTTGATGTATTCAGGCTTGATATCAGATTCCTGCACGCCATATGCCGCCAACACCATGCGAGCGTTCAGCAACGTGCCCGAGCCCGGCTCATCCAGCGCCACACGCTTGCCCTTGAGATCAGCCACAGTCTTGATGCCCGAGCCTTTTTTTACGACCAGATGAATGCTCTCGGGATAGAGATTGGCAATCATGCGCAGCTCATCGACTTTCGGCTTGCCAAGATACGGGCCTGTGCCGTTGAAGGCCCAAGAAGCCACATCCGCTTGGCTGAAGCCGCTCTCCAATGCGCCGCCAGCAATGCCGTTCACATTCGCCAGCGAGCCATTGCTGGCCTGCGCCGTGACGACGATTTTGCCGGGCTGCGAAACAGCATTGGCAATCATGCCACCCACGGGGTAATACGTGCCCGCTGTGCCGCCTGTGCCGATGCGGAAAAATTGCTGCGCTTGCGCTGCGCCTGTGGCGAGCAATGCTGCAGCTACCGCTGCAACGAGGTGTTTGATAGACATGATGTGAATCTCCAAAAGAGTTTGAATACGACAAGTCATCTTAGTGCACCGCTGCGCCACGGCTCTTGCGGGTTAGCACTATGATGCAATTTCCAAACTGCTGCTGCCCATGAAAAAAGATCAAATCGTCCCCTTCTTCGCCACGCTTAAAGCGGCCAACCCGATGCCCAACACTGAGCTGGAATACACCAGCGTGTTCGAGCTATTGGCCGCAGTGCTGCTTTCTGCCCAAGCCACCGATGTGGGCGTCAACAAAGCAACACGCAAGCTCTTTCCAGTTGCAAATA
>JAYSRZ010000431.1:0-1166 GCA_043720775.1 Variovorax sp.
TGGCGATGCCTGTGATGCGCGAGCGCCAATTCATCATGGTGCTCACCAGCTGTAAACGAATGTCTGCCGAATCTAGCCGCAGATCAAACCGCCCCCAAACCCGCACGCGAAGAGCTTGGCTGATCAGGCGCAGGGCATTGCTAGGAAGCTGTGTATCAGCATGCAAAAAAAGTACAGCATCGGCTTGGGACAGTGGCATGTTAGCGGCACCCGCATTCATCTGCACAGCGCGGCCGGGCTGGCTGCAAATCAGCCGGTCGACCCAGGGCGAGGCAATGGCCCAGCTGTCATCGGTGCTGCCGCCATCCACGACGACGAGCTCCGCGCCTTCTCTGCGCAGGCCTTGCAAGGCTTGCAAGCGATCACGAAGCACCTCGCCTTCATTGAGCACGGGCATCACGATGCGCAACTTGAATTGTCGAACCGTCATGAGCTCGTCGGCTCTGCGCCCATGAGCTTTGCCAGTAGCTCGAATTCTGAGAGCACACGATTCACGCTATCTTCGCTCAAATAATGATCCACCCGAGCGCGCACATGCGCGGCCAATGCTGGGTCAAGATTCTCATCTGACCAATCCTCGCCATCGACTTTGCTGGCTGCTGCAGCGCGAGATACAACTCGCCACTTGGCGCACCAAGTCACAGACCACAACCACATCGCACGACGCAGCGGCAAATGCCATGCGGCGGCATCCGTAGCTAAAGCAGTACCTGCATGCTGCGCCCACGCGTTGTAGGCGGCCATGACTTCTTGCGGATTCAAAACGGTATGGGAATCCACATCCCAAGTGGTCGATGTGTACAGCGTGGCATGCGCTAAATCTAAGCTGGGGTAGCTGTAGCGGCACTTTTCTAAATCCACCAAATACGCTTTTTCAGAGCCATCAGTTAGCTTAGAAATCACAAAATTTCCGGGATGCCCATCAAATGCAATCAAGCGCCGCTGCGGGCGGCTAGCCGCGCTACACATCGCTTGAAATTGCGCCAATTCATCTTGAATTTCGCGCAGCACGGCAGGCTCTAGTTGAGCTTGCGCAAGATAAATCCCTTGCGCTTGCACCTCATCCCATAAAGCCAGCAGCGGATCAGCCGCGTGAATCAGCGGCGCAAACGTGTCGTTAAGCGGCAGGGCCATGCTGTGAATTGCGGCCATGCTTTGCGCCATGA
>JAYSRZ010000432.1:0-1165 GCA_043720775.1 Variovorax sp.
GTTGATGTATTTTGCGCTGTGTTTCCCTGTGTCGATGTATGCGCGCAGGCTTGAGAGGAAGTTAAATCGTGGCTAAACATATCACTGACGATTCAAAAAATTTAATTGAAATTAGCCAACTGCGTAAAAGCTTTGGCGCAAACGAGGTGCTCAAAGGCATTGATTTGCAAGTGCAACAGGGCGAGGCGCAAGCACGAAAACTACTCGAACGTGTGGGACTGGCAGAAAAATACGATGCGTATCCCGATGAACTGTCAGGCGGACAGCAACAGCGCGTCGCCATTGCCCGTGTACTGGCTATGGAGCCTGCTGTACTGCTCTGCGATGAAATCACGTCTGCGTTAGACCCAGAGTTAGTCGGTGAAGTGCTGCGAGTCGTGGAGACTTTGGCGAACGAGGGCATGACGCTTTTGATGGTGACGCACGAAATGAGCTTTGCCCGCAAGGTGAGCGACCGCGTCAACTTCATGCACCAAGGTTGCGTACATGAAATGGGATTGCCGCAAGAATTGTTTGCGAACCCTAAAACGCCAGAGTTGCAGCAGTTTTTAGCGTCGATTAACGATTGAAGGTTTAAGCGTCTTGCGCTAGTCCGATTAGCAAGGCTGAGAAAGCTTCAATCGCCAGTTGCATATCGTCACTGGTCGTTGATTCCAGCGGGTTGTGGCTGATGCCTGAGTTTTCGCCCCGCACAAACAGCATCGCTTGCGGCATCACTTCATGGAGCTTCATCGCGTCATGCCCCGCGCCGCTTGGCATGTGGTGTAGTGGCACGCCCAAGCTATAGACAGCTTTCTCCCAGCGCTGTTGCCAAGCACGTGCGCTGGGCGCAGCGGCTGCTCGCATGGTTTCTTCTATGGTGTAGCGCACTTGGCGGCGATCGCAAATGGCTTTCAACTGGTCCAAGATGCCGTTGACCATGGCATCACGCTGCGCGTTGGTCGGTGCACGCATATCCAGGGTGAATTGACAACGCCCAGGCACCACATTGGTCGAACCATTGGGCACTAGAAGTTGCCCTACGGTAGCAACTGAGTCGCCGTCTTGCGCGGCACGCTGTTCTGCATACAAGATCAACTCGGCGACAGCCGCTGCGGCATCGGAGCGCCTGTTCATCGGCGTCGTCCCCGCGTGACAAGCCGTGCCAATCACTTCACAGGCATAG
>JAYSRZ010000433.1:0-3371 GCA_043720775.1 Variovorax sp.
GACCCTAACAGCGTGCAAGGCCGTCAGTTTATCTTGCAGGCGCAGAACCAAGCGGCGGCTTATGCTGGTACGGTCGGTGCAGCCACAACACTAGTGCTACCCGGCGCGGAAGGACTGCTTTCCAAAGTGGCGTCGCGCACAGGTCGTGCTGAGCTCGCTCAGGCTGCAACAGATGTTGCTGGGCGCGGCGTTGCAAAAGCTACAGGCATGGGCGCTCTAAAAATTGCAGGCACTGCGGGCACAGAGGCAGCGCAAGAATTTGCGGTTTCTCCAGCAGAGCAGTTTGGCCTTGCCAAGGCCAAAGGCGTTGATCCTACGCTTCGGGAAATCTGGAACATGGGAAACCCCGTAGAAGCGCTGTTAGGCGCTGTGGGTGGAGCAGGTACACGAATTGCGGTGAATGCGGCTACTACGGCGGGTAGATTGGCCGGACGGGGCGCTAACGCAGACACAGCGCTGCAAGCGCCTGATCCAGCAGCGGGCCTACGCGAAGCCACTGACCAGCAGGTCAACAGCGTAGTGGGTACGTTGTTTAGCACCAAAGAGGGCAACGATTTGCTGACGCAGCTTGACGCAGCTCCGGGCGCTTCACGCGACGCTTTAGCTAAGCAGGCTCAACGTAGGCTGCGGGATCAGGTGATCAATGAGTTTCAGGTTCGCCCAGAGTGGAATTCGCTGCCTACAATGGCGGCGAAGAAAGCGGTGCTGCGAGGAATTGAAGATCAAATAGATATGCAGTTCACAGCCGCAGCGGCGATGGCCGTGCCAGAGTTTAAAGCGCAGATTGCCGACTTAGTGCAGTCTGGCGTGACGTTCTCGCTTGTCGAGGGCGGCACAGAAATTACGATAAAAGACACAGAGGCAAGTTCGCCGGTGCTCGATAGCGCGTTCAAGGTTATCAAAGCTGAGTTTGGCGGCGATGCTATTCCTTACGAACGTGTGCGCGCCCCGGGATATAGAGATTATCTTATCGGGAAGATCAAAGCTGATACTAAAGACACGTATATCAACGAGAAAGTAACTCCGGCGGATACGGAGGCTTTGGAGGCTGCTTCGTATGAACAAACTAAGTCCGCGTATGAGGATGCGCTAGACCCAGCGCGACCAACCACTAAATCGCTCGATGCGCGGTTATTGGAAGGAGTAAGGGACCTAGACGGCTTGTACACACGCAGTCAAAAAGCAGAACTCAAACCAGCGGAACGGGGGCGCAAACGAGCGCTTCAAGAACTTTTGGCTCCCCAACTTCGACGCGAAGGGGATTTAGACCCGAAAACATTTGCGGCGCTGACAACCGCTATAAACCGCGCATTTACACGCGGGGAAAACGTATCCTCAGCAGTGGTAGATCAAGCCGCGCGTATGCGCGGGCTACAGCCCGAAGCGGCTGATCCGCAGGCACTAGCCAACGAGCAACGACAGGCTGAATACGAGCGTACTAAAGCCGCGTACGAGGATGCGCTAGACCCAGCGCGGCCAACTACCAAGTCTTTAAACGCGCTTTTGATGGAAGCCGCGAAAGACCTAGACAGCTTGTACACACGCGGACAAAAAGCAGAGCTGAAACCAGCGGAGCGCGGGCGCAAACAAGCGCTTCAAGAGCTTCTGGTCCCTCAGTTTCGGCGCGAAGGGGATTTAGACCCGAAGACATTTGCGGCGTTGACGACTGCTATGAACCGTTCGTTCACACGCGGGGAAAATGTTTCTTCTGCCGTTGTTGATCAAGTTGCTAGAATGCGCGAGTTGCAGCCGGAAGTAACAGACGGGCAGGCGCTAGCTAATAGGGAACGGCAGGCTGAATACGAGCGTACTAAAACCGCGTACCAAAGAGCGATGGCTCCCAATCGGCCAACCAGCAAGTCCCCCGCGCAAAGGACAGACGATGCAGCAAAAATACTTGATGGGTTAGTTGCTAAAGACCTACGCACCCCTCTATCCCCACAAGAAGAAGGTAGGCTAGTCGCGCTTAACGAAATGCTGCAAGACGAATACAGCAACCAAGGAGACCTAGCGCCTAACGTACTTGCTTCGATGACCAAAGCGCAAAACGCAGGATTTACCAGAGGGCAAAATATATCTAAGGCGGCGGCAGAGCAGATCGCGCGTATGAAAGCGCTTGCTCCTACGGAAGTAGAAAATGAAGCCGCGCTTAATGACACAGCACAGCCGCAGGCAGTAGCCACAAAAGCAACGCCGAAAGCCGAAGCCGCAACTGCTGTGACAGAGCAATCTATCGCCGCAGTGGAAGCCGATGCTAAAGCTGTACTAGCCAATCCTGAATCGGAACCGTCGATTAGAGCCTTGGTGGCCAAGAGCATTACAGACGCGCAGCTAAAGTACTTGATCACTGAGGCCAAAGACATTCCTCGCGCAAACGCGTTAGCTTCTTTACGCAACGCTTTGGCGTTGAAGGAGGGCGGCGCGAAACCCGCAGCCCCAAAGCTGGGAAAGGCGGAGGCGCAAGCCGAGCGCCAGCGCCGGTTCGAATTGAAGAACTCACGGACGACCAACTCCGGCTCATTGCTGATCAGTGATGTGCGTCGAGAAATCGAGGAGTACTTCGGCGAGGGCTCAGCGCTTCGGCTACCGAATGTCAAGATAATTCAGTCCGGTGCGGATGCGCCCCGTGCTTCTGGAAAATCTGTTGTCTCTTCACAAGCGTTCTACGAACCTAGAACGAAAGAGATATTCTTGATCGCGGATAACATGCGCCCCGGCACGGCGGTTGCAGTGTTAATGCATGAGTTCGGCCATAAAAATTTGGACGCGGCTGTTGGCGCGATGGGCATTGAGCAAATTCGTTTAGGGCTAAGCCGATGGAAAGACGCATACCCAACAACGGACGAGCGTCAGATTTACGATAAGGCTATGGAACTCGCCACGATAGCAGCGGAAGTCGTTACGAAAAATGCTGTAAAGATAAGGCGAGACGTTCAACTTGACGAGCTTATACCTTATGCAATTGAGCTGGCTTCCCTACGTGGTATTGCGCCTGACGCAAAAGCGCCAAAAAACACAGTGGCTAAATGGTTGGCTGATGTCGAACGTAAGTTTACCGCAGCCGTGCAGAGCTTATTCTCGGACTCTACTCCTGTATTGACGGTTCAGGATTTGGTCAATTTAGCCAACGGATTAGCCGCAGTAGAGTTTGAAAGCAGTGGCAAAGCCGGAAGTGACGCGGGGCGGGTTAGGTTTAGCGTGGACTACATGACTGCTAAACGCATATCGGAAACTAATCGCGCGGTGTTCGCCCAAAAAACTGCAACGGGGCGTGTCAAAGCCACGGTGCAAAAAGTATCTGAGCTTAAAGACCTAAGAGGCGCGTATGCTCGCGGCGGCGCACTGTGGCTGCAACGCAGCTTCTTGAACGC
>JAYSRZ010000434.1:0-3368 GCA_043720775.1 Variovorax sp.
TCTTGATCCACAAAAATGATCCACCCTAGATGCCAATTGCCTGAATCTGCGCAAGAGGTGGAGTTGGTGCTGACGCAGGCTGTGGTGCTGACGCCGCGCTTCAGGGCCTCGCTTCGAGCGTAATTCAGGTCGATTTGGAGATTGTTAGCTGACGAATTAATGGCATTGCCGACAATCATGGATTGGAATGTGGGGACAGCATACGCGCTGATGATGGCCAAAATGGTTAACGTAACGAGCAATTCGATCAAAGTAAAGCCTTGCACCCGAGGCGCAATTGGATTACTTTTAACATTTAGTGAGTTCGACATGTTATGAATGTACGCGCGCAGCTTTCCCGGAAATTGATAAAGGTGATAAAAGCAATGGATTTCTGGACAAACGGTTATTTCCTCACTTCATCCACCAACGCCCGGAAATCGTCGATGTCTTCGAAGCTGCGGTAGACGCTGGCGAAGCGGATATAGGCGACTTTGTCTAGGCGTTTGAGCTCTCGCATAACGAGCTCGCCGATTCGGCTACTCTGGACTTCACGGGTGGGGCTGGCCAAGAGCTTTTCTTCTATTCGCTCAATGGCGCTGTCGATTTGCTCGGTGCTGACGGGGCGTTTGCGCAGGGCGAGGTTGAAGCTGGCTCTGAGTTTGATGGTCTCGTAGTCAATCCTGCGGCCGTCTTTCTTGACGACAGCGGGGAAGTTGACTTCGGGTCGCTCGTAGGTGGTGAAGCGTTTTTCGCATTTGCCGCACTGGCGGCGGCGGCGGATGGAGTCCGCTTCTTCGGAAATGCGAGTCTCGACGACTTGGGTCTCTAGGTGGGAGCAAAAGGGGCAGCGCATACCTTATTTTATGCGTTTTTGGCATCTAGCCAGCGTGGATACTGCGTGAGGCGCTATTTATTTGATAGTGCGTAGAGCCAGATGCCGAGGGCTCAAAACGTAAACCTGCGCCGGTCAGGGCGCAGGTAGGCATCGGCTGGTTAGCCGTAAACCGGGAAGCGGCTCGTGAGCGCGACGACTTTGGCTCTGACGGCTTCGATATTGGCGGCATCGCGCGGGTTGTCGAGCACATCGGCGATCAAATGGGCTGTGGCCCGGGCTTCTTCCTCTTTGAAGCCGCGCGTGGTCATGGCGGGCGTGCCGACGCGCACGCCGCTGGTGACCATGGGTTTTTCGGGGTCGTTGGGAATGCCGTTTTTGTTGATCGTCATGTAAGCGTCGCCGAGCACGGCTTCGGCCTCTTTGCCGGTGATCCCCTTGGCCCGAAGGTCGACGAGCATCACGTGGCTTTCAGTGCGGCCACTAACGATGCGTAGGCCGCGCGCTTGCAGCGTGTCCGCGATGACCTGCGCGTTTTTGATGACTTGCGCCTGATAAAGCTTGAAACTTGGCTCCAGCGCTTCTTTGAAAGCAATCGCTTTGGCGGCGATGACGTGCATCAACGGGCCGCCTTGCAGGCCGGGGAAAACGGCGCTGTTGATCGCTTTTTCGTGCTCAGCCTTCATCAAAATAATGCCGCCGCGCGGGCCGCGCAGGCTTTTATGGGTGGTGGAGGTGACCACGTCAGCATGCGGGATCGGGCTGGGATACACGCCGCCGGCGATCAAGCCAGAGTAGTGCGCCATATCGACCATAAAAATCGCGCCAATGGCTTTGGCCACTTTGGCGAAACGTTCGAAATCGATTTTGAGGGCGTAAGCCGATGCGCCGGCGATGATGAGCTTGGGTTTTTTCTCGTGCGCTAGGCGCTCCATGGCGTCATAGTCGATTTCTTCTTTGGCATTCAAGCCGTAACTCACCACGTTGAACCACTTGCCACTTAGGTTAAGCGGCATGCCGTGCGTCAAATGCCCGCCTTCGGCCAAGCTCATGCCCATGATGGTGTCGCCGGGCTTGAGGAACGCGAGGAATACGGCTTGGTTGGCCGACGCGCCACAGTGCGGCTGCACGTTGGCGCAATCTGCGCCGAAGAGTTCTTTGACGCGATTAATCGCCAAAGTCTCAGCGACATCAACGTTGACACAACCGCCGTAATAGCGCTTGCCGGGATAGCCTTCGGCGTATTTGTTGGTGAACTGCGTGCCTTGCGCGGCCATGACGGCGGGGGAGGCATAGTTTTCGCTGGCAATGAGCTCGATGTGATGCTCTTGGCGGATATTTTCGGCTTGAATCGCTGCAAACAATTCGGGGTCGGTTTGTTCGATGAGGATGGATCGGTTGTACATGATTGGCAGTCCTAAAGAGGAATGTGTGCCTGATCAAAATGGATCAGGGCTGCCCAGGCGCACGGCTGAACGCTGACATCTCGGAGATGTCAGCGGTGCGCTTCCCAGTGGTGTCCCACGTCTGCAGAAGACTCTGCATATCGCCAGTTGCGCACGATTGAAGTTTATCCCACGTGCTAGCCTGATCGATGAAGGGACATAAAAAAAGCCAGGCGAACCCGGCTTTTTTCAAACGGTGGCTGCGCAATTACAAGGCAGCGATCTTTTCTGGATCAAGCGGCACAACTGGTGAGGGCAAAGGCGAGGGCGCAACGGCGGGTGTGGCGTGAGGCTGTGGCGGTGTGATGAGCGGCACTTTTTGACCTAAAGCGACCAAACGCAAGCGGCTTTGCTCAGCCAGCACTTTGACTGTGTAGCCGCCCTCGGTGGCATCACTCGTTGCACCCACATATTGGCGCAAGCCGCCTTCGACCGAGCCGGCGCGCCGGATGCATTCTTGCAGCACTTTCACGCCGACGCGCAAATTTGTCACCGGATCAAAAGCAGCCAAATTGCCACCAAAATCATCGTATTTGTCTGTGTGAATTTTCGTCATCACTTGCATCAAACCCTGAGCGCCTACGGGGCTTTGGGCGAATGGATTGAAGCTGGATTCAACGGCCATGATGGCCAAAATCAGCGTGGGATCGAGTTTGGTTTTGTTGCCGATTTCATAAGCTTCTGCAACCAGGGCGCCAATCGGCTCTGGCGCTACGCGGTATTTTTTGGACAGCCAATACGCCACAGCTGCTTGCTGCTTAGGCAAATCGGCTGGGTCGGTGGCGGTGGCGCGGTCTACGGCTTCCGGCTCCGTGGGTACTTCGGTGGAAGCCAAGGTGGCGATCACGGGTTGGCGCTGTTGCAGCCAGCCTAGCAAAGCGTTTTCACCTTGTTGGCGAAGTTCGGGCTTGAAAATCAAGGCCGATACGCACACGGCGGCAATCAGGCCAAGCATGGCTAAGCCGTTGTGGGCAATTTCAAAGCAACCGTGAGCTACGTCTTTACAGAAGACATTGACACCATCACTAAAAGTCTTGATCGCTGTCATCGGCAATTCCTTTCGATAACCCGGATTGGGTATTGTGCAAGCTCTGCAGCAAAACGGCAAG
>JAYSRZ010000435.1:0-1161 GCA_043720775.1 Variovorax sp.
ATACCCGCGTGTGTTGCACGCATGAGTACACTTTGTCAAATTTGAAATTTGCGCGCGCTGTGGAACCAAACAATGCGGATCTCATCCAATACCAGCAGCAATGCATGGCGCTGCGTGAGGCCAATGTGCCAACGCTTCCCAGCACCATAGCCCGTGAGTTACAAATCAATCCCTTTTTGCGCAGCGATCAAGCTGAAGTGGTGCATGCAGCGCAACAACTTGACCCAGCGGCGACCGATGCCGTCGCTGTTTTTACGGCGATTCGCCAATGGAAAAACAATTTCTAATGACTTTTAAATCTCACACTATCTGTAATTTACGCTTTCTGTCTGCTACATTTAGCACGCCACGAAGCGAAACCAAGCACCTCTCTAAGTATTCAACATTGGCTTTGGTCTTGTTGTTGGGTGTGCCAATTCAAAGCGCCCAAGCGCACGAGGTCAAAGGCGATATTTATGTGTCTAAACCACAAGTGGAGGTAGAGGCGCCCAAAGTCGTATCTGCGCCGCTTGCGCTTGCTCCTACTGCTCCCCCCGCGCCCCCCGCGCCGATTGTTCAGATTGCACCTGCACCAAAACCCGCCAGCTTGGTCGAGCGCCCTGTGCAAACCAATGCTGCTGTGCAAACCAATGCGGCTGCGGCTGCGGCTGCGTTTGCACAAGAATCACCCCTCGTTGCTGAGCGCCCCACCAACGATGCCGATTTATGGGCAAGAATTCGTCGCGGTTTTGCGATGAACGATTTGTCCTCGCCGCTTGTTACCAGCCAAGAGCAGTGGTATGCCACACGCCCCAGTTACATAGGTCGCATGACCGAACGGTCAAGCAAGTATCTGTACCATGTGGTGGAAGAGCTTGAGCGTCGTAATATGCCGACTGAATTGGCTTTGTTGCCTTTCATTGAAAGCGCCTTCAACCCACAAGCCGTCTCTAGCGCAAAAGCTGCTGGCATGTGGCAGTTTATGCCAGCGACAGGGAAATATTTTGCACTTAAACAGAATGTTTTTCGAGACGATAGGCGCGATGTATTGGCATCAACCAAGGCTGCGTTGGATTATCTTCAGAAGCTGCATCGCATGTTTGGCGACTGGCATTTGGCCTTGGCCGCTTATAACTGGGGTGAAGGCTCGGTAGGGCGCGCGATTGCGAAAAACCAACGCGA
>JAYSRZ010000436.1:0-3361 GCA_043720775.1 Variovorax sp.
GGCGGCGCGGTGATGCGCGGCTATGAGGCCAGCAGTTGGTTTGGCCTGCTCGCGCCATCATCCATGCCAGCAGCGCAAGTGCTGCGGCTTCAACAAGAAACAGCGAAAGCCTTAGATCGCGCCGAAGTCAAAGACAAGCTGATTGCGCAAGGCGCTTTGCCCGGCGGCAACAGCCCGGCAGATTTCGCCAAGCACATCGATGCAGAAATCGCCAAGTGGGCGAAAGTCGTGAAGGCTTCTGGCGCGAAGGTCGATTAAACGATCAAAAGCTTGCGCGGCCATAAACGCTTCTTTTTTAATAGCGTCTCACGCAGTATCGGCGAGTTCTAGAAGCGATTTATCTTAAAAATCAAACACCCCAAGTGATAGGCACTTTCGCCTTCGCGCTGCGCTCGATCAGCGTCACCAAAGGCCATGCGCGTGTGCGCAAGCTGATACGCTTGTTGCTTTTGTCTTCTGCCGCATCAACCGTCTCGCCTTGAGATTCTTCTTGCGTGACGGCAGCTTCCAGCGCAGCGCAGGCAGCTGCCATGTGCTCAGGCAGCAAGATGCCTTTGGCATCCACACTTTTACCCATGATCTCCAGCACCTGCCTGCCCGTGGGCTCCAGCATGATCACATCGCCGCCAGCATCTGATTTGAATTTATAGAGCATTAGCTTTTCTTCGGCGCTGTGGGTGGCAACTTGATTTCGTCTTCCAGCGAGAAAGGCCGCGTTGCTGGGAAGCTCGATGCAGGAAACTCTGAACCGGAAAAGCCCGAGCCTGAGAAGGGTTGCGTATGTGCAAATTCACTGTCATGAGGCAGAGAGCTGCTTTCAGTGGTGGCGAATTTGTTGGCAAAGGTGGCGGCAAATGCGGCAAGTTGCGACTTAGGCTCTGCTTTGACTGCTGGCGCTTGCGTGGTGGATAACTGCGCCAGTTCTGGAGCAGTTTGCACAACAGGGCTCGCCGTGTTGCTGTTGGGTTGCTGCGCATCGGTATGTGCAGTGTTTCGTGCCATCATCGCGTCAGCTCGCCAAGCCTCTAGGCCAGAAAGAGTACCGTGTGGACAACCCGCTTCTGGCAACACGCGCCACAGGACGGCCCGCACAGCTCTGGCCGTGTTCGGGTCAGCTTCTCGGATGGCTTTCATCGCAACTTCTTCAAACGCGACTGACTGCGCCCAGAGTAATCCGTCCCACACGCGCAGACTCACCTGCAATTGGAAGTAGGCTTTTTCTTCATCAGCAATCGTCACGACCTCAAAGTTGAGCAAATGCGCAGCGATGCCATGCTTCGCCGCTGCTTTGAGCGCAGCCTTGCGAATAAGCTCGCGTGCAGAGCGAAGATCTTGTCGCTTCAAACTCAGGGGGACGGGCTTGCCCTCGGCGTCGTAGAAGCCGGTTGATAGCGGCGACGCATCTTGCTCGGGCTTGGGCGTAAAAAGTCGATGAAGCCAATTCACATTGTTATCCAGAAGTTGTCCCGACATTGTAGTGATTGGCGCTCTTGCTGTACAAAACTTATTCACGAAGGGTGCAATTGACGCACATCTGGCCGCCACGCATGGGCTTTAGCCGGCAAGATTTGACAGAAAAAAGCTTTAGGTTTAAATTATTGCTTATTGAATTAAAAACATGAATAACTTGGCTTTTACCCTTTTGTGCATTGGCGGCGGCCCTAGCGGCCTGTATTTCGCGTTGCTGATGAAAAAGCGCTTCCCGGCGATGCGCGTGATCGTTGCGGAGCGCAACAAAGCCTTTGACACCTTTGGCTGGGGTGTAGTGCTCTCGGATCAGACGCTTGGGAATTTGAAGATTGCCGATCCGGTGAGCGCGCAACTGATTGGCGATGCGTTTAACCATTGGGACGATATCGAGGTGTTTTTCAAAGACCGCAGCATGCGCTCGACCGGTCATGGCTTTTGCGGCATTGGCAGAAAACATTTGCTCAATATTCTGCAAGAGCGCTGCCAAGGGCTGGGCGTAGAGCTGGTGTTTGAAGTGGATGTGCAGGATGATCAGCAGCTAGCAGCGCAATACGGCGCGGATCTCGTGATTGCCAGCGATGGGCTCAACAGCCGCATTCGCACACGCTACGCAGAGACTTACCAGCCCGATATCGATACACGCCGCTGCCGCTTCGTATGGCTGGGCACGAAGAAGACGTTTGATGCATTCACTTTCGCTTTTGAGAAAACCGAGCATGGTTGGTTTGCCGCGCATGCTTATAAATTCAATGAAGACACATCGACCTTTATCGTCGAGACGCCGCATGAGGTGTGGAAAGCGCATGGCTTGGATGCGATGCAGCAGCCAGAAGCGATTGCGTTTTGTGAAAAGCTCTTTGCGAAATATCTGGATGGCAATCCACTTCTGAGCAACGCAAAGCACTTACGCGGCAGCGCGATTTGGATTCAGTTTCCGCGCGTGGTGTGTGGCAACTGGGTACACACGGCGGATGTGCAAGGCAAGCATGTGCCCATCGTGCTGATGGGCGATGCGGCGCACACCGCGCATTTCTCGATTGGCTCTGGCACGAAGCTGGCACTGGAGGATGCGATTGATTTGGCCGATGAGTTCACATTGCATACGAAAACAGCCTCTAAAGCTCAAGAGGACTGCACAGATCGCTCATCTTTTGATAGCAATGCGCTTGCGCATATCTTGCAAGCTTATCAAGCGCGCCGCAGCGTGGAGGTGCTGAAAATTCAAAACGCAGCGCGCAATTCCACCGAATGGTTTGAGAATGTGGATCGTTATGCGGGCATGGATGTCGAGCAGTTTTACTACAGCCTGCTCACGCGAAGCCAGCGCATCAGCCACGATAATTTGCGACTGCGCGATGGCAAATGGCTGCTGGGCTACGAGAGCTGGTTTGGCAAGCGCCCGCAAGCCAAGCATCCCGTGTTGCCCATGCTCACGCCCTTCAAAATGCGCGATGTGCAATTGAAGAACCGCATCGTCGTCAGCCCCATGGCGACTTACAGCGCTGTCAACGGCGAGATGCAAGATTTTCATCTCGTGCATTTGGGCGCACGCGCACTCGGCGGCGCAGCGCTCGTGATGGTGGAGATGACATCGCCCACAATGGATGGCAGGATTACACCGGGCTGCACAGTGCTGGAGACCGATGCGCAGCAAGCTGCGCTCGCCCGAATTGCTGCATTCTTCAAAACCAGCGGCGCGAAGCTCGGCTTGCAGCTCGGTCACAGCGGCCCCAAAGGCTCCACGCAGCTCGGATGGGAAACCACTGACGAGCCGCTTTTGAGTGGCAACTGGCCACTGATCGCGGCCAGTGCCGTGGCTTACGGCGAGCAAAATCAAATTCCGAAAGCGATGACGCGCACCGACATGGATGCGATCACTGCCGCTTTCGTC
>JAYSRZ010000437.1:0-3360 GCA_043720775.1 Variovorax sp.
CCCATGGCAGCTTGCCATGCTGCTTGTGCGCCATCTCCAGCATACGCATCGTGCCCGGCACGCCCACCGAGCGGCCGCCGACCATGCCATCGTCAAAGGACATGGGCTTGCCATCTTTCATGAAGAGGTTTTCATCCGCGCCAGCAGGTGCGGTTTCGCGGCCATCAAAAGCTTCTGTCTTTTTGCCATCGTGGTGCAAAAGGAATGCGCCGCCCGCGATGCCGCTCGATTGCGGCTCAACGAGGCCGAGCACAAGCTGCACGGCAATGGCGGCATCGACTGCGCTGCCACCGGCACTCAGCACTTGATAGCCAGCATCTGTGGCCAGCGGATTGGCGGCTGCGACGGCGAATTTATTTGTCGCCCAGCCCGGCTTTTCGGTGATGGCGGATGCGCCTTCGGGCTGTTGATAAGGCTGGTAGGTGAAATTGGTAGGCGTTGTGGCGCATGCAGCGAGCAGGGCAGCGCTGGCCAGCGTAGAAAGGGTGAAACTGCGGCGGATCATGTGCATGAAATTCTCCTGATGCTGTGATGTAGTGCAGCGCACAGTCTAAACAAAAAAGCCCACTTGAACTTGTCTTGTGGGCGAGAGGGCAAGGTGCTTACCCTGATGAGGGCAGGCTGCGCAAGTTTATTTGGGAGGGCCTGAATCCATGTAGCCCGTGCCGTCTTTGGTGCCTTTTTTGCCCATGATTTGCCAATTGGTGCGCTGATTGACCAAGCGCGCCAATACTTCAAGTTCTTCATCAGTGTGGTTGATGGCTTTGGCTGGGCGCAGCAACTTGCCTTGCACGGGCGCTGCCTCGGCCCAGAAAGATTGGTGATAGTCAGCGACAGATTGCACGCGCTCACCGCCGACTGTGACATCAACAGTGCCATAGCAATTGCAAAAATAGCTGCGGTAGTTTTGATCAGGCTGCACTTCGGTGTACACCCCTGTGCCGCGAATACCGGCAGTCAGCGTCGGCGTGACGATGAGGCGATTGCTGCCTTTGCCAAACACGCTGGCCACAGCTCCGGTGAGTATGCGCAAGACGCTTACGGCGTTCAGTGAAGCGCCGCGTTCAACGGTCAGGCGAGAATTTTGGCGAACTTGAAAAGAGGCATTGCCGATCACGAAGATCAAGTTCGAGCCTGGGCCTGTTTCTAAGCGATCACCTGTTTGAATGGCGAGCTGGGGCGACATGCGCAGGCCATTGACGAGCACATCACCTTGCACTTCCACCACATTGCTGCGCTGCTGGGCGTAAGCCGCTTCGATGCCACCCATAGCAGTCCACGCAGCGGCGGCACTTAAAAAGCTACGCCTTTGATACCAAAGCACTTCGTCTTCCGTGCGGCCTTGCAAGCTGTGTTGAGTCATGATGCCTCCTATTTTTTTATGTACACACAGTCTAAGGCGCAGGTGGCTGTAGTTCTGTTGGGGTTTGCTCGGTATGCGCAAAACTATCGCGGAAAGTGAAGTAAGTCGAGGTGAAAGTCATTGCGGCCATGCTGAGGGCAAAGGCAGTGATGATGGGGCGGCCAAAAGCTTGCAATCCGAGCAAGCCCATTACCGTGCCCAACACCATAGATGCAACGAGCAAAACAGCCATCCACGTTAGACCGTACATCAAATATGCTTTGAAATTACGCAGACAAGCGATCATGCTGAAAAACAAGGCCTTGGTGGGCGGCACGTCATACCAATGCACCAAACCCGGCGCATGCCAGAAAAACATGGAAAGCACAAAATACATGGCCGCGCCAGATAGCAAGGCAGTTTGAAAATCTGTGCTGTCCATTGCAGCGCGGGTCTTTTCTGGGCTGGATAAATCGAGCTGCGCCAAGCTGTCACCACCTAAAGCGACGGCAATCCACATCATCAGCGTAAAAGCAGCTGCGTAGATAGCTCCCAAAATCAGCATCGATTTGAGGCGGCTTGGCCCAGAGCGAAAGCCAATGGCCAACGTGGAGGGCATGGGAAATTTTCCGCGCAAGGTTTCTAGGGTGGCCACCATCAGCCCCAGCGTTGCGCCGGGAATTAGCATCAGCGAGAGCGGCGAGCCGATGATCGGAACGATGGAGACGACGGAGAGGCAGGCCAAAAACATAAAGAACAAGCCGCCCAACGCCAGCGGCTGCTTAAAAAAGGTTTGGATGCCCAGCTTGACCCAGGTGGTGCCGGTGTTAGCCGGGAGAATTTGAAGTTTCATGAATGTGGAAATTCGAGGCCAAGGGTGACGATGCATTCATCGTGACAATACGAGAGCGAAGAACGCGCTCAAAATGAGCGGGATCATGCGCTTTGAGCATACTGGCTTCGCGAGGAAGATGAAAATCCCAGAGCCGTGATGTCCAAAAGCGCAAGGCAGCCGCGCGTAGCATGGCGGGCAAAAGAGTGCGCTCAGCGGGTTCAAGCGGGCGCTCGGATGAATAGGCTTGCAGGAAAGCTGCTTGGCGCTTGGCATCGGGCTGGCCAGTCTCAAGATCAATGCACCAATCGTTGAGGCACACAGCGATGTCGAGCAAAAAACTGTCCACGCCTGCAAAATAAAAATCAAAGAAACCAGTGAGCGCGCCTTGTTCAAACATCACGTTGTCGCGGAATAAATCGGCGTGTATCGGGCCGCGCGGCAGGGCAGAGTAGGCGCTGTTTGAAGCAATGTGATTTTGGTAGGCAAGCTCGCTTTTAATGAGTTGGGCTTGTGCTGCGTCAAGAAAGGGCAGGACGACTGGAGTAGTTTCGTTCCACCAAGCCAGGCTGCGCAAATTGGGCTGAGCGCGTGAGTAATCTCTGCCTGCGATGTGCATGCGTGCGAGCATCGCGCCTACGGTGGCGCAATGCGCTGCGCTTGGCGCAAGCTCGCTGCCGCCGCGTAAGCAATTGACAACGCAGGCCGGTTTGCCTAAAACGGTGAGCAAAATGTCGCCGCTTTTATCGGCCTGCGGATTGGGTACAGGGATGCCACGCTGCGCCAGATGCTTCATCAAATACAAATAAAACGGCAATTGCTCATGCGTTAGGCGCTCAAACAGAGTGAGCACAAAGCGGCTGGCTTGGCCTTCTTTTTCGCAATCAACAAAATAGTTGGTGTTTTCAATGCCGCCCTTGCAGCCCTGAAGATCAGCCACCTGACCCAAGCTGAGCTGTGTGAAAAGTGATTGCGCCTCCTCAAAAGAGACTTCGGTATAGACGGCCATTTTTTATAAAGAGAAAAGTTGACGAGATTGTAGAGGGTGGACAATAAGGCCATGACCGAAGAAAACACCGCTTCCCCCACAAATATTGATCGCTCACCCGCCAACCGCCTCTTAGTGGTTGATGGCTCTAGCTACCTGTATCGCGCTTTTCATGCGATGCCTGACTTGCGCGCCGTG
>JAYSRZ010000438.1:0-1157 GCA_043720775.1 Variovorax sp.
CAGTAGCTGTTTTAGCAACTGGCGCAGTAGATGTCGCTGAGGCCACAGGGCGTGGCGCTGCGGCTGGCGCAGGCGCATCAGGCAACACGCCTTTGATGAGGGGCACTTGCTTGTTGGTTGGCTCTTGTGAGCGACGTGTCACAGCCGTAGGGTCTTCAATCTCTTCCGCCATTTTGTAGCTGGCTTCGATGTTTTCCAAACGTGGGTCGTCGTGTTTCAGGCGCTCCAAGCGGTAGTTAGGTGTTTCCAAGGTTTTGTTCGGCACCATCAGCACGTTGATGCGCTGTTTCAGTTCGATTTTGGCGATTTCTTGGCGTTTTTCGTTCAATAAGAACGAAGCCACATCGACTGGCACTTGGCACAACACAGAAGCGGTGCTATCTTTCAGCGACTCTTCTTGGATAATCCGCAAAATTTGTAGCGCGCTAGATTCTGTATCGCGGATATGACCGGCACCGCCGCAGCGTGGGCAAGGGATAGACGCACCTTCAGACAGAGCAGGCTTCAGGCGCTGGCGGCTCATTTCCATCAAGCCGAACTTGCTGATTGTGCCAAATTGCACACGAGCACGGTCTTGACGCAAGGCATCGCGCAGACGGTTTTCAACGTCGCGGCGGTTGCGGCTTTCGTCCATGTCGATAAAGTCGATCACGACCAAGCCACCCAAGTCGCGCAAGCGCATCTGACGCGCCACTTCGTCAGCGGCTTCCAAGTTAGTGCGGGTGGCGGTTTCTTCGATGTCACCACCACGAATAGCGCGGGCGGAGTTCACGTCCACTGACACCAAAGCCTCGGTATGGTCAATCACAATCGCGCCGCCGCTCGGCAGTTGCACGGTGCGGGCGTAGGCGGACTCGATTTGGTGCTCGATTTGGAAGCGGCTAAACAGCGGCACATCGTCTTTGTAGCGCTTCACACGCGCTGCGTGCTCGGGCATCACATGCGCCATGAACTGCTGGGCTTGGTCGTACACATCGTCGGTGTCGATCAAAATATCGCCCACATCGGCATTGAAATAATCGCGAATGGCGCGAATCACCAATGAAGACTCTTGGTAAATCAAGAATGCGCCTTTGCCCGATTTACCAGCCGCGTCAATCGCCGTCCACAGCTTAATCAGGTAGTTCAAGTCCCACTGCAGCTCAGGGGCGCTGCGG
>JAYSRZ010000439.1:0-9544 GCA_043720775.1 Variovorax sp.
GGCAATCCGCTTGTAGCCCTGCACGGGAAACCAATTGAGTTTGATGGCAAAGAGCCAAATCAGCATATAGCCCACCACGAAAATCGGCACGGAAAAGCCTGCGACAGAAAACATCGACAGCGCCCGATCCAACCAGCCGCCCATTCGCCAGGCGGCAATCGTGCCCAGTGGGATCGCCACAAAAATTGCAATAGAAATTGTGCCCACGGCAAGAGACAAGGTGGGCTCGATGCGCTGCGCCACCAGCTGCGTCACGGGTTTGTTTAAATAGTATGAATAGCCAAAATCGCCTTGCAGCAAATTGCCGATCCAAATGCCGAATTGCATCAGCAAAGGTTTCGTTAATCCGAGCTGCTCACGAATGCGCTCAATCTCATCATTGGTGGCGCTGTTGCCCGCAATCACCGCAGCCGGATCGCCCGGCGTGAGCCGCAAGATCAGGAAGACGACGATGGCCACCACCATCAACACCGGGATGATGGCCAGCAGGCGCTGGAGGAGGAATCTAAGCATCAGGAATTAACCGTGAACCGTATGCAACACCGTTCGGCCTGAGCTTGTCGAAGGCTCACACAAGCGTTTCGACAAGCTCAACGCGAACGGGGGTTTTTGGACTTCGTTGTAGATCAATTCTTCGTCACATTCCAAAACACCTGCGCCCCAGCAGCCATCAAGCCGGTCACGTTTTTACGATGCGCAGCAGGATTGTTGTATTGGCCCAGATGCACATGCGAGACAGTTTCCATCGCGCGAAGCTGAATTTGCTCGGCTACTTTTTTCTTGTCCGCATCGGTGCTGGAGCCGATGAATTTGACTTTGAGCTCTTCGATTTGCTTGTCGTCTTGCCAGCCAAACCAACCTTTGTCGCCCGTGGTGTTCATCATGGCCATGGTGATCGGGTTCAAGATATCTCCAGCCGTCCATGCGGTCATGAAGATATTCCAGCCGCCTGCTGCGGGCGCATCTTTCTTGGCGCGGCGAGCCACCAGCGTAGCCCAATCCATTTGCGGCATATCGACTTTGAAGCCAGCGGCTTCTAGCTGCTGCTTGGCAACTAAGGGCAGCTTGGTGATTGCAGCCAAATCGGTGGGGCGCATGAGCACGATGGGTGTGCCGTCGTAGCCGGCTTCTTTGAGCAAGGCATTGGCCTTTTTCGGATCGGCTGTGCCGGTGTACATGCCGGTGTTGTCAGATGCGAATGGCGTACCGCAGGGGTACATGCTCTTGCAGAATTTGAAGAGGCCGGGCGTGCCGACTTGCGTTTTCAAATGCGCTTCTTGGCCGAGCGCGAGCATGGCGGCTTGGCGAATCTTCACGTTGTTAAACGGAGGATGCATGTGGTTGAAACGCAAAATAAATTGCGAGCCAGCCGGAGACATGTCAAAAATCTCCACGTCTTTTTGCGATTTGAGCGAAGCATATTGCTCGAATGCCGGCTGCTCAAGAATATCCACCTCGCCTGCAATCAGTGCATTGAACTGCGTTTGCGAATCGCGGATGATGATCCACTCGACGCGATCAACTTTGACGACTTTGCCGCCGGTCGTGCCATTTGGCGCCTCAGAGCGTGGCTTGTATTTTTCATT
This sequence comes from Variovorax sp., assembly GCA_043720775.1. Lineage (GTDB taxonomy): Bacteria > Pseudomonadota > Gammaproteobacteria > Burkholderiales > Burkholderiaceae_C > JANMDU01. Next base: position 1,587 of record JAYSRZ010000439.1, read on the forward strand.
CTTCGTGTAGATCACGCGCTCGCCGGGCTTGAAATCTGCGGGGTTGAATTTATACGGGCCGGAGCCGATGTGTTCTTTGATTTGCTCGGTGCCGGGTGTGGCGGCGATGCGGGCGGGCATGATGAAGGGCACATTGCTTGAGGGCTTGCCTAAAGCGTCGAGCATCACACCGAAAGGCGTTTTGAGCTTGATGGTGAAGGTCTTGGCATCTGGCGTGCCCCATGCGTCAACGCTACGGAGCAACGCGCCGCCAAAGCTGTCGCGGCTGCCCCAGCGTTTGAGCGAGGCGACCACGTCTTCACTGTTCACGGCTTTGCCATCATGGAATTCAAGGCCATCGCGCAGCGTGAATGTCCACATCAAATTGTCTTTTGACACATTCCATTTATCGACCATTTGCGGCTGCACCTTACCTTGCAAATCTGTGCCGAAGAGCGTGTCATACATCATGTAGCCGTGATTGCGGGTGATGAAGGCCGTTGTCCACACCGGGTCAAGCACAGTCAAGTTGGCATGCGGGACGACTTTGAGCACTTTGGGGGCTTGCGCGCTCGCCGCGATCGGACTGAGCAGCGCAATAGCCAGAGAGGCTGCTGACAACGTCGCTGCGAAAATGTTTCTGCGTTTCATGATGATTTGCGCTCCAAGTAAAAATGTATTCCACAATGTAGCTGATAACTGAAAGTCTCGTGTCATGGAAATTACCAGTCTGGGTGCGGCGCACCTGTCTCGGCTCATCTCGCTCAAGCAATTGTCTTGCCATGAGCTGATGCAGGCGACTTTGAGGCGCATTGCGTTGGTCAACCCGCAAGTGAACGCGATTGTGAATCTGCGCCCTTTTGATGATTTGATGCGCGAAGCAGCCGAGCACGATGCGCTGATTGCAAGCGGCCAATCCAAAGGTTGGCTGCATGGCATTCCGATTGCCATCAAAGATCTCGCGCCCACTGCTGGCCTGCCCAACACGATGGGCAGCCCGCTCTTGAAAGATTTCATCCCGAAAGAAGACGGCCTGATGGTGCAACGCATGCGCTCTGCTGGCTGCATCGTGATCGGCAAAACGAATGTGCCCGAATTTGGCCTTGGCTCGCATTCGTTCAACGAAGTGTTTGGCGCAACGCGCAATGCCTATGACCCCTCAAAAACCGCTGGCGGATCCAGCGGCGGCGCAGCAGTCGCATTGGCCACGCGCATGCTCAGCGTGGCCGATGGCTCAGATTTCATGGGCAGCCTGCGCAACCCTGCGGCCTGGGGCAATGTGTTTGGCATGCGGCCCAGCCAAGGGCGCGTGCCGATGTGGCCAGCCAATGATGTGTGGATCGCGCAACTGGGCACTGAAGGGCCGATGGCGCGGGATGTGGAGAGCCTGGGGATGCTGCTGCAAACGCAATCAGGTTATTCGATGCACGCTCCTCTTTCGATAGCGCCTCACGCAGGTTCTATGCCGGCTACAGGTCATTTTTCCTTAAAAAATCAACGTATTGGCTATTTTGGTGATTTGTCTGGGCACTTAGCTTGCGAACCGGGCATTCTGCAAGCCTGCGAATCGGGTTTGCAGCGCATGGCGAACGAGGGCGCTACTCTCGAGCCTTGCACTTTAAGCATGCCGCCTTCGCAAATCTGGGAAGCGTGGCTCGTGTGGCGCAAGGCTTTGGTGGGCTCGCGCATTGCGCCTTTCATGATCTCGCCATCCAACCGCGAGAAGATCAAACCAGAAGCACTGCGGGAATACGATCAATCGTTGGATTTGAAAGGCAGTGAGCTGATGAAAGCGAGCGTGGTGCGCACGAGCTTTTATCAAGCCATGCTCAAACTCTTCGAGAAGCACGATTTCCTCGCCCTGCCCGCTGTGCAAACATGGCCTTTCCCGATTGAAGAGCGCTGGCCGAAAGAAATCATCACAGCCAATGGTGCGCGAGCGATGGACACGTATCACCGCTGGATGGAATGCACCATTTACGCCACTTTCGCCGGCCTGCCCGCGATCAGCCTGCCCTGTGGCTTCAATGCGGCTGGCCTGCCGATGGGCTTGCAAATCATTGGCAAGCCGCAGGGCGATGAGGAGTTACTTGCACTAGCTTCAGCTTACGAGGCGACGGCGCGGGATGTGATTGGGCGTTTGCCCCCAGAGTTACATCCGCTTTGATCAAAGCTGGGATAATCCAAGCTTCAAGAAAACATCCCATGAGTATTACTTTCAAAACCGAAGCCGAAGCAGCCGGCATGCGCATCGCGGGCCGCTTGGCCGCCGAGGTGCTCGATTTCCTCACGCCGCATATCGTGCCAGGCATCACGACCAAAGCCCTCGACAAACTAGCGCTGGATTTCATCATCAATGTGCAAGAGTGCAAAAGCGCGACTGTAGGCTATGCGCCGCCGGGCTACCCGCCGTTTCCGGGCTCGATTTGCACATCGGTCAACCATGTGGTTTGCCACGGCATGCCCTCAGATAAAGCTTTGAAGAAGGGCGACATCATCAACATCGACGTGACGGTGATCAAGGATGGCTGGCATGGCGACACGAGCCGCATGTATCACGTGGGCGAGGTCTCGCCATTTGCGCAGCGGCTTTGTGCGATCACGTATGAATGCATGTGGAAGGGTATTGCGCAGGTCAAGCCCGGTAACACCTTTGGCGATATTGGCGCAGCGATTCAGCGGTTTGCGGAAAGCCAAGGCTACAGTGTGGTGCGCGAATTCTGCGGCCACGGCATCGGCAAAAAATTCCACGAAGAACCGCAAATCTTGCACTACGGCAAAGCTGGCACGGGCGACAAAATCGAAGAGGGCATGTGTTTCACGGTAGAGCCGATGATCAACATGGGCCGCAAAGATATTCGCGAGCTTGGCGATGGCTGGACGATTGTGACGAAAGACCATTCGCTGTCAGCGCAGTGGGAGCACACTGTGCTCGTGACGCCGACTGGCTATGAGCTGATGACAGTCTCCAGTGGCTCACCGCCACCGCCGGCTTGGTTGGTCGCGTAAGCTTGATCACTATTAATTTGTGAGCACTCCGCGCAATGAATACGCCGGCGATTAGCTCATTTCGTCATCAAAAAACTCTTGTTTTAGAGAAAATAGCTGCCACTGGCGCTTCTACGCGTAGCGTCAAACTGCAACTCAAAGAGCTCTCAGGCGTGGCAGATGACGTGCTGAAAGACTTGTGGCAAGCCGCTGAATTTCCGGCGAATACCGCGCTGCTCGCTGTGGGCGGCTACGGGCGCGGCGAGTTGTTTCCGCATTCAGATATTGATGTGCTCATCTTGCTAGACGATGCCGCTGCAGACGACGATCATTTCAAAACCAGCGCCAGCAGTTTCATCACCGCTTGCTGGGATGCGGGGTTAGAGATCGGCTCCAGCGTGCGCAGCACCGCAGAGTGCGTGAGCGAAGCTGAAAAAGATGTAACGGTGCAGACCAGCTTGCTCGAATCACGCTTGCTCATTGGCGATGCGGCGCTACACAAAGCGTTTTCAAAAGCCTATCGCGTCGCGCTCGATCCCCAAGCTTTCTTCACGGCCAAAACTCTGGAGATGCGGCAACGCCACACGAAATATGAAGACACGCCGTATTCCCTGGAGCCCAATTGCAAAGAATCTCCCGGCGGCCTGCGTGATTTGCAGCTGATCTTGTGGCTGACTAAAGCAGCAGGCTACGGAAAAACTTGGGAAGAGCTTTGCCGTAAAGGCCTAGCCACGGTGCGCGAAGTGCGCGAGATAAAACGCAACGAAGCTTTGCTCTCATTGATTCGGGCGCGGCTGCATATTGCAGCCAAACGGCGAGAAGATCGGCTCGTTTTCGATCTGCAAAATCAAGTCGCCGAGAGCTTCGGCTACATGGCAAGCGGCGAGCATCAGTCTCAACGCAAAGCCAGCGAGCAGCTCATGAAGCGCTACTACTGGGCTGCCAAAGCCGTCACGCAGCTCGCCCAAATTTTGCTGCTCAACATCGAAGAAAAACTCTTCGAGCAGACGCAAGCCCTGCATTGGATCAACGAACGCTTCGCCGACAAGGCCGGCATGATTGAAGTGACCAGCGATGAGCTGTACATCAAAAATCCGCATGCGATTTTGGAGACCTTCCACGTTTATCAAACGACGGTCGGCGTGAAAGGTCTATCCGTGCGCACGCTCAGAGCGCTTTACAACGCGCGCGGCATCATGAATGCGGGCTTTCGCAAAGACGCAGCCAATCGCGAGATGTTTAAAAAAATCTTGCAGTCTCCCGTAGGCATCACGCATGCGATGCGCTTGATGAACCAAACGTCTGTGCTCGGGCGCTATCTGTGGGTCTTCCGCAAAATCGTCGGCCAGATGCAGCATGATTTATTTCACGTCTATACAGTAGATCAACACATCCTGATGGTGCTGCGCAATATGCGCCGCTTCTTCATGGCCGAGCATGCGCATGAGTATCCGTTTTGCAGCCAGCTCGCTGCTGGCTGGGATAAGCCTTGGATTCTGTACACCGCTGCGCTGTTTCACGATATTGCAAAGGGCCGAGGCGGCGATCATTCGGATTTGGGCGCGGATGAGGTCAAGATTTTTTGCCGAGATCATGGGATTGCCAAAGAAGATATGCAACTCATCGCCTTCTTGGTGCAAAACCATTTGGTGATGAGCTCGGTGGCGCAAAAGCAAGATTTGAGCGATGCGGATGTGATCAACGCATTCGCCAAGCGCGTGGGTAATGAGCGCTATTTGACAGCGATGTATCTGCTCACCGTGGCCGATATTCGCGGCACATCGCCCAAAGTGTGGAATGCATGGAAAGGCAAGCTGCTCGAAGATTTATACAAGCTCACTTTGCGCAGCCTAGGCGGCAGAGCGCCTGATGCGGGCGCGGAAGTGCAGGAGCGCAAGACAGAAGCGTTGCAAAAGCTTGCGCTCTACGCGCTGCCGCATGAAGCAGAAAAGCCGCTGTGGAATACGCTCGATGTGAGCTACTTTATGCGCCATGATGCGAGCGATATTGCTTGGCATGCGCGGCAATTGAATCGGCATGTTGCGCAACCCATTTCTACCAGTACTATCAAATCAGTAGCACCTCACGCACATAGCACGCAGGCTATCGCCCCAAAAGACTTAAAGAACATTGCAATCGTGCGCTCGCGCCTCTCCCCAGTCGGCGAAGGCATTCAAGTGCTGGTGTACACGCCTGATCAAAGCGATTTGTTCGCCCGCATTTGCGGATTTTTTGACAGCCACGGTTTCTCGATTCTTGATGCGCGAGTCCACACCGCCAACAACGGCTACGCACTCGACACCTTCCAAGTCGTGAGCAACGCGTTAGAGGAGCATCACAGAGAGCTGATGCAGATGATCGAAGTCGAACTGCCTCGCACGCTAGCTGCGCAAGCAGATCTCCCGCCGCCCGTAAAGACAAGAGTCTCCCGAAGAGTCAAAAGCTTTCCCATCGCCCCCCGCGTGAGCCTAGCCCCCGACGACAAAGCGCAGCGCTGGCTACTCACCGTAAGCTGCTCAGACCGCAGCGGCCTGCTCTATTCGATTGCCCGCATTTTGGCCAAGCACCGCATCAACCTCCAGCTCGCCAAAGTGATGACGCTAGGTGAACGCGTGGAAGATAACTTTTTGATTGATGGCGCGGAGCTGCAACATAACAAAAAGCAGATTGAGATTGAGACTGAGCTGCTTGAAGCTTTGAGCAGCTAGTATCTGCTTTCGGCTATTTATTTAAGTGTTTTGGGCAGTTAGCCTCCGTATTTACTGCGTGAGGTGCTATTGTTTTTATAGTACTCTATCGATTCTTTTTTGGTTAGAGCGGCTACGAGGGTTGGGTGGCAGCGTCTGCCTCATGTACCCTGCGCGGGATTAGCGGCACTTGCCGCAAGATGAAGAGCCAAAACGCTTCGCGTTTATTTAACCTGTGCTGCGAAAATCGGCAGCCGCAGCAACCCCAATCCTCGCGGCCTGTTTGCAACATAAAAGATCTTCGCTCGCCAATGGTGGCAACTGCAAACACGATTGGCGCTCTGAGGATGGAACTCGCCGCGCCAACCACCGGCCTGTGGGAGCCGTATTAGGGCGGGCGATTTTCGCAGCGCAGGTGCAAAAAACGTGGAGCGTATTACTCGTCATCTAGCGGCAGGTGCCGCAAGTCCCGAGCAGGGTACATGAGCCCGCCCGAATACGGCTCCCACAGGCCTTAAGCCGCGCAAAGAACGCAAAGCACAAACTTTATAAGCAAAAAAGCACACAGCCGGCGTAATACCTGCGCAGAGCGCTACCAAAAAAATAGCGGCTTAGGTTTCCCCAAGCCGCTATTCATGACAGATTAAAAAGTAGCTTACGCTGCTTCTGTCTCCGCTGCACCGCCCGTAGCTTCCGCCAACTCAAGGCTTTCAGCATCCGCAATGGCGCGGCGCTCTGCGTCGTCCATGGCTTCGCGTGCTTTGCGGGCTTTGTGATATGCCATACCGGTACCGGCTGGCACCAAGCGGCCCACAATCACGTTTTCCTTCAGGCCACGCAGCTCGTCGCGCTTGCCCATGATGGCAGCTTCGGTAAGTACACGCGTCGTCTCTTGGAACGATGCTGCCGAGATGAAGCTGTCTGTGGACAGCGACGCCTTGGTGATACCGAGCAAAAGGTTTGTGTACGTTGCTGGCAATTTGCCATTGGCGCGCAGCGCGTCATTGGCATCAAGCAATTGTGAGCGCTCAACTTGCTCACCGGCAATGTAGTTTGAATCGCCAACGTTATCAATCACCACGCGGCGCAGCATCTGGCGCACGATGGTCTCGATATGCTTATCGTTGATCTTCACGCCTTGCAAGCGATACACATCTTGCACTTCATCAACGATGTAGCGCGCGAGCTCTTCGCTGCCGAGCAAACGCAAAATGTCTTGCGGATCGGCTGGGCCGTCCACCACGTTTTCGCCTTTGTTGACCACTTGGCCTTCGTGTACCAGTAAGTTTTTCTCTTTCGGGATCAACTCTTCCCAGACCTTGCCTTCTGGATCGGTGATCTGCAAGCGAATCTTGCCTTTGGTTTCTTTACCAAAGGAGATCGTGCCGGTCATCTCAGCCAAAATGCCTTTGTCTTTCGGTGAACGGGCTTCGAACAGCTCAGCCACACGTGGCAAGCCGCCGGTGATGTCTCGCGTCTTCTGGCCTTCGACCGGAATACGCGCGAGCACCTCGCCTGGGCCCACATCTTGGCCATCACGCACTTGAACCAACGCACCGACTTGGAAGCCAATCGTCACCGAATGATCGGTACCGGGAATTTTGACTTCTTTGCCCGAGGCATCGATCAACTTAACCTGCGGACGCACGATCTTGGTGGCGCCACGGCGCTTCGGATCGATCACGACCAAGGTGGACAAGCCGGTGACTTCGTCAACTTGCTTAGCCACCGTGAGGCCTTCTTCGACGTTTTCAAAGCGTGCTTTACCAGCGAACTCAGTGATCACAGGGCGTGTGAGTGGATCCCAGTTGGCCAAAATTTTGCCAGCTTTGATCGACTCATCCGCTTTCACAGCGAGCACCGCGCCATAAGGCACTTTATGGCGCTCGCGCTCACGTCCGTTATCATCGACGATGATGATCTCGCCCGAGCGAGAAATCACCACCAGCTCTTTTTTGCTGTTGCTCACGTAGCGCATCGTGCTGTTAAAGCCAATCGAGCCTGCGCTCTTGGCATCAACGCTGGAAGCAATCGCTGCACGCGATGCCGCACCACCGATGTGGAAGGTGCGCATGGTCAGCTGCGTGCCCGGCTCACCAATCGACTGAGCAGCAATCACGCCGACTGCCTCGCCGATGTTGATCAGACCGCCACGGCCCAGATCGCGGCCGTAGCACTTGGCGCACAAGCCATAGCGGGTGTCGCAATTGAGCACAGTACGTGCTTTGACTTCATCCACGCCAGCTGCTTCGATCAAATCGATTTCGTCTTCCGAGAGCAGGAAGCCAGAAGGCACGATCACAG
>JAYSRZ010000440.1:0-3344 GCA_043720775.1 Variovorax sp.
CATCGCTGGCAGCCAGCTCAATCACCGGCTCAGTTTTGACGACTGCTGCCATAGGCGCAGCTTGCCGCTTAGCGAGCACGCGAGCCGCACCTCCTGCAATCAGCAGCAGCGCCAGCGCGCTCAAGATCCATTTCGTTGAGCTCTTCATAGTGTGTTTGTAGCGGATTGAGATGTCGGGTGAGTAAAGTCAGGATGGAGCAGGCCTTTAGCCACGATGTCAGCCTGCACAGCCAAATAACGCAAGGGATCAATCGGCTCACCCGAAGGGCAGCAGCCTGAGAGCGAATGCTTCCACATGATTAAAAACATAATCGGTGCGAGCATACTAAACACTGCGTATTCCACATCCACTTTGCGGAATTCGCCCGAAGCCATGCCGCGCTCAATGACTTTTTGAATCAGCTGATGGCCGGGGATGATCACCTCTTGCTGATAAAACGCCGCCAGCTCCGGAAAATTCCCCGCCTCGCTCATCATCAGTTTGCTGATGCCCGATGCTTTCGTATTCCCATAACGCTCCCACCATTGCAGCATCATGAAATGCACCAGCTCACTGCTCGTGCCAGGATAGCTCTGCACCTCGCTAAAAGCATTGCGGATCGTGCCACCAATATGCTCACGCACCACCGCCTTGAAAAGCTCTTCTTTGCTCGAAAAATACAAAAACAAAGTGCCCTTCGACACACCCGCTCGCTGCGCCACCTCTTCAGCCCGCGTCGCCGCAAAGCCTTTTTCCACAAACAAATCCAGCGCAGCAGAGAGCAACTCACCAGGGCGAGCCTCTTTGCGCCGCTCCCGCTTTTCAGGGCGTTCAGCTTGTTCTGTGGACGATGCGGTGAGAGCTGTAGACATGATTACTGACCAATTGGTTAGTAATGTAGTGGATTTTGCAGCGAGGGTCAACAAAAAAACAACTTCCGGGCGCGAAGAGCGCAAAAGTTACGGGGCGGGGCAGCGCCGCAAGAGCATCAGACAATGATGGTGTGTGCATTAGATTTGTAGAGCGCCTCTCAAGCGCTCGTATTGTTATCGCGAAGCGTAGAATAAACGCAACTCATAAGCAAACCCTATGAGGAAAATGCTGAATGACCTCGCTACAAATTGAATTGCCTGACAACACTGCCTTAGCTGCGCGCGCAGCGGGCTTATTGATACCGCAATCACTAGATAGGCTGCTAACGCAGGCGCTGCGTAGGCGAGAGGCTACAGATCCTCTGATCGCTGTGGCTGGCCGTGTGGAGGCCGCTGGCATTGCGCCGATATCGATGCAAGAGATCAATTCTGAGGCTGCGTTGTGATTGCCAATGAATCGCCTAAGTTACCTGAGTCGCCAGCTTTACGCTACCGCTTTGAATGGGATTCCAACAAGGAGCGGATCAATATTCAAAAGCATGATGGCATTTCTTTCCGCTTGGCCAGCACGGTGCTGCATGATCCGCTGGCGATGACGATCTATGATGAGGAGCACAGCGAGACGGAAGATCGCTGGATCAGCTTAGGCCAAGCATCCAACGGCCAGACGCTGGTGGTGATCCATACCTTCACGCCAATCGAGGGCGAGGCCAATAAGATGGAGGTGCGGCTGATTTCGGCGCGTAAGGCGGATCGCGATGAGCGCAGGGATTATGAGCAAGGATCGAGCTGAGCGAAACAGCAGCTAACGATGGCTGAGATGATGGTGATTTTGATGATGAGCAAACTTTTAACTTTGAAGGTGAACGCATGAAAGAGCATTACGACTTTTCTAAAGGGGTGCGCGGTAAGTTCTACAACCAGAACGCGGTGTTTGAACTGCCGGTGTATCTGGACGAGCAGGTGCAGGGCTATCTGTCTGCCAAGGCGCAAGCCAAGGGGATTGACCTGTCAGCGCTGGTCAATGATCTCCTCAAGCGCGAGATTGAGCTGGTCGAGGCGATGGGGTAAAGCGCCACGGCACATTCAATCTTTAGCAGCGCAGTGCAAGCGCGCCAAGGTGGTCACAAGCTGTGACCACCTCAACTAACCTCCAGTTTTAGCAGCTGTGTGAGGTTGGGCAACAGCTTCTCTTGAAGTGAAGCGAGAAGAAAAAATAAAAATTTCAAGAAAAATCAGGCACTCGCCGCCTTGGATACTACTTGTAATGCTATTGAAATATTAGCAAACGAAGACTTTGCATGCGATATTGAAAGACCTCGTATCTGACCCCTGGCCAGCGTAGATGTGTTGTTTGGTAAACCCTGTGGCGCTTGCCGTGCTCGTTTGCCATTCCATCAGCAAACGATTGTCTCGGCTGTGGAATTCGTAGGTTTTGGCCAATGTGGGGTGTGGCTGCTGGCGCAGGTGAGAATCTAAAGAAAACTAGGCTTTATCGCAGGTGGATACTGCGTGGGATGCTATTGAAATAATAGTCGATGAAGATTCAGTATGCGATATTGACAGACCTCGTTTCTGACCCTCATGAAGCTCATGAATGTGTGAGCTTTGAGACCACTCGTTAAAGACATGAAAGATATTAAGCAAACTCTGGCTATCTGCATAACCCTCAAAAACTGATCCATTGCTCGCGCAAATGCAGGACTCACATTGGCTGTTTGCTTTGCTACTTGGGAACACGCATCCTTCTAATGCCGTTCCAACAAGATCAATCTTTACAAGCCAGCCCGGGTTATCAGTAGTTTCAATGCTGATGCCGTGCTCGTGTTCCCACACGCCGTTGCATTGATTTACAAACCAAGACTGGAGCTCTAAAAGCTCATTAATTATTTTTTGCATCTATTGCATCTCTTGCATCTTTAATGTCGCCATGAGTCGCTGACCTAGTTTGAATATTGCTAACGCTAGTTTTTCATTAGTAGACCCTGTATTTATCGTCGAAGTATGAACGTGTGGAGTATGGATCGTTTGTTTAGTTGCCTTGTCGAAGTGCGCTCGTCCAATCAGATCTATATCCACTTGTTTTCCATTTATGGATGGTAATGAAACTCTATTTTGCCCCAGTTCCTTGGCAAGTGCCGCTGCTTCATCCTTGACTGATAAAGCGCCAGCTCGTGATGCTTTTGCTGCGTCAATCGCTTTATCAATTCCCTTCGCAATAGTCGAAACTGCTTTGCTTCCGTGCACCGCGTTACCGATCAAAGCTTCCGCACCGGCTTTAAAGCCAGCCGCAGCTCCACCAGTTTGCACAGCGCTTGCCACTTCGATTGCTGTAATGACTGCGTCTATTCCTTTCAGCGCTGCAGCAAATGCATGCAATGGCGTCCTGCCATCCGGATCCACAAACCGCATCGGATTATTATTCGCATAACTATAGCGGTTAAAGCTGTGAACGTTTCCCTCCACAAAATGCACCGGATCCGGGCTGATGA
>JAYSRZ010000441.1:0-3342 GCA_043720775.1 Variovorax sp.
CGCATTCATCCAGCTTTCGGTTTGAATGGCGGAAACTGTGGCGCAACAGGCATCAACCGCATCGTTCGCAGTGACGGCACAGTCGAAGAGTTAGGCCACATCGGCAGCGCAGAAATGCAAGCCGGCGATGTTTTTGAAATCCACACGCCGGGAGGCGGTGGCTTTGGTTCGGTGTGATCTGGTCAATTGCGCCCCGCCATCACGCCCCCATCCACATCCCAAACAGCACCAGTAACCCATGCGGCTTGCTCAGAAAGCAAGAAGGCGACAACTTGTGCAACTTCTTGTGCTGTGCCAATTCTGCCAATTGGGTGGAAACTATTGAAGCCTTGCAATGCATTGCGCACCTGATCTTTGGGAATAAATCCTTCGTAGATCGGCGTTTCCACCACAGCTGGCGAGACCGCATTCACGCGGATCCGCTTAGCGGCCAATTCCATTGCTAAATGCTGTGTGAGTGCATGCAAGCCAGCCTTGGCCATTGAGTAGGCTGAGGATGGCGTTGCGGCGATAGCCTGCTTGGCCCACATCGAACCAATATTGACTATTGAGCCAGGTTTATCTTGCGCGACTAAGTTTGCAGCGAAGCTTTGCGTCAGGAAGAATGTGGCGCGATTGAGGTCATGGTATTGGTCGTAATCTTCGGCAGTGTGTTCAAGAAATGACTTGGGTAAAAACAAGCCTGCGGAGTTAACGAGCAGATTGACATCAGACAAATCGCTTTTGAAGCGCTTCTTGAACTGCATCACCGCTTGTGCATCGTTCAAATCTAAACTCAAAGATACAGCATCACCAAAAGTGCTGAGATCTTTTTGCGCTGCGGACAGCTTTGTAGCGTCTCGCCCAGTGACCACCGCACGAGCACCGCTCTTGAGAGCGAGGCGAGCTGTTTCTAGCCCCATGCCGCTCGTGCCGCCGATCACCAAGACGCGTCGATTTTGAAATTCATTGGTCATAATATACCTTCTAGTTGGTAGGATTTTGGTTTAAAAAAAGCAAGCGAAAGCTTGCGGGAGGATCACTTCATAACAAAAGCCCCGGCCTTGCCGAGCTTTCTGCAATGAAGTGAGATGAATCAGAATGAAAACGGGATTAAATCAAAGCGCCATTGATCAAATGATCTGCAATCAGTGAAGGCCCTGCTTCACTGGTCATGCCTCGCCCTACCAACATAGCCCCCTCTAGTGCGCAGAGAATGGTCATGGCACGGGTTTGGGTTTGTTGCTGGGTAAGACGCTTTTTCGTAGATGCGCCTGCGATCACGTGTGTGAGCCACCGCAAGTTAGCCTCGAAGAATGTGCGCACGGCATTTGCCGCATCATTTGGTAGATCATCAGCTTCTGAACCGAGCATGCCGCACACGCACAGTTTGCGATTATTTGAGTAGGTGTGCTCGAACAGTGCGGCATACGCGGTCAAGCGCTCGCGCGCATCACTGTGCTGGCGCTCAATCGTGTGCAGTTGCTGCGTGAAACGCTCGGTGTAACGCAGCGCTACCGTGGCCACTAGATTCGATTTGCCAGCAAAGTGATGGTGAATACTAGGTTTTTTGATGCCGATTTGCTTGGCTATATCGTCGTAGGAAAATCCGTTGTAGCCATATTGCTGAATCAGGCTTTCCGCAACATCCACAATGCGTTCTGCGGTGGGGGTAAGGTCGATGGAATCGCTCATGGGCAGAGGCTAACTTGGTTGAGTTGAGTCGTGGGCGCATCCAAATGGCCTGTTTTAACGAATATGGTGCATCCTTCTTTGCTGAAAGGACGATGTTCACTCAGATGCGGGCTGCGCAGCCAAGTGCCAGCAGGATAGCGGCCATGCTCATCTTCAAAAACACCCTCAATCACATATATTTCCTCACCACCCCAATGGCGATGAGGGTTGAATCGCGTACCAGGCGCCCAGCGGACGAGTGCAGTACTGGTGCTGCTCGAACTCCACAAAGGCATAACTTCCAAGCCAGCCACCATGCCCGGATGCCATGCTGCAGTTGGCCAGTACACCACCACCCGTTGGCTGTCATCTTCATGTATGCGGCGCAGCTTGACAAAAAGCGTACAGCCCTCGGTAGATCTAGGGCTGTGATGCGAGCCAGCTGGATTTTTTACAAATGTGCCCGCAGGATAACGACCCCACTCATCTTCAAAGACACCTTCAAGTACAAGAAATTCCTCTCCCAAATCGTGTCGATGTGTGCTGAAGCAACTGCCCTGTTCGTAGCGCACGATCGAGGTTGCTTTTGCCAGTTCACCACCGTGTCGCTCCAGCATACGCCGCATTACGCCCAATGCTGGCGAGGTTGTCCAAGGGAAGTTGTGGTGATTAATCGCAATACGCAAAGAGTAATCAGCGTTCACTGAGAACGCTTGTGAGGCACAAGTTTTTGAAGCATTGAAATTCAACATGCCTGTATTATACCTACTAATTGGTAGGTGTTGGCCGCATCATGTTATTTGAATCTTAATAATGCATGTTACGACGCAGCAAGCTGCTAGGCCAAGTCTTGCTTTGCAAAGCAAAAGGTGGGGTTTCTCAAGCTTCGCGTTCATCCACGCCGGTCTCGTCAATCCCCGTCAGCTCACGTTCAATCTGCTCAATACTTGGCAGGTTAGTTTGCAGCTCTGCGGGCAGGGATTCCAGCAGTTTGTATTCAGCCACGCCCATCGGTTGGTTTTTATCGCCCAAAGCGTATTCCGCAACCACCTTGTTTTTGCTTTTGCACAGCAGCAGGCCGATGGTGGGCGCGTCGCTCTCGTGTTTGACTTGCCGATCCACCGCCGTCAAATAGAAACTCAATTGCCCCAGATGCTCAGGTTTGAATTTGCCGCCTTTGAGCTCAACGACCACATAGCAGCGTAGCTTCAGGTGATAAAACAGCAAATCAATAAAAAATTCATCGCCGCCGACATCCAGCAGCACCTGCCGCCCTACGAAGGCAAATCCTGCGCCCAGCTCCAAGAGGAATTCTGTGACGTGCTTGACCAAAGCGTTTTCGATCTCTCGCTCTTGGGCTTCATCGGTTAAGCCCAAGAAATCAAAACGATACGGATCTTTCAGCGATTCGCGTGCGAGATCTGATTGCGGTTTGGGCAAGGTGAGCTCGAAATTAGTGCTTGCTTTGCCGCTGCGCTCCAGCAATCGAGTTTCAATTTGCATCACCAGAATATTGCGTGACCAGTTATGTTCAATGGCGTTAGCTGCATACCAGCGGCGCTCTTCTTGTGTGCTGAGCTTCTCCAAAAGTACCAAGTTATGCCCCCAAGGCAATTTGTGCAACAGCTGTTGCACAAATTGAAGATCAGTCCAACTTTGAGCAAAAGCGCGCATGTATTTCAGGTTACG
>JAYSRZ010000442.1:0-1150 GCA_043720775.1 Variovorax sp.
GTTAAGCCGCCCCGCAGCGGGGTGGCGGACGCGTGCTAGCGTAGCGCAGGCACGTGGCCGACGCCACGATGCGGGGTCGGCTTGAACGAATTGTTAGGCAGCAGACGGCGACGCTTTGGAAAGCGCAGAAAATATGCACATTACTGCAAGCTCGAACTCAGTGCGATCATTGCCAAAATATTTTGGCATGTCCTTCCTAAAGCCGGGTGCAATTTGCTCAACATTATCCAAAAAGTTCCTAACTTCGGTTTGTAGATTTGGGTCAGAAAGCTCATGCGCCATTTTGTTGCGTATTGAATTCAGTTTTTTAATGGCAAGCCAAGTCGAGTCTATATATGCTGATTTTGGAGTCAGAGCCGCAAGTAGAGCTGCTACTTGACGAAAGTTTAGCAATGGACTCTTGTTGCTAGATATTTTATCTGGGTTTATGAGATGCAGATCAAGTGTCTCTCGCATGCATCTCTCCACAAGCAGATGCCCTTTAATCACTTGAAGTTCAAGTGACAAGCTGCGTGGAAAATGATCTTCATGGCGAGCTGCGGCTGCCATAAAAATCTCAAAATCACGATGTTGGGTCATATGCTGCCTAACGCTGGAGTTAAGCCGCCCCACGGCGGGGTGGCGACAGCGTGCAGCGTAGCGTAAAGCACGCTGTTGACGCCACGATGTGGGGTCGGCTTGAACGACTTGTTATGCGACCACTCGAAGCCCGGCGAAGTGAGACTGTCTCCAGGATTTTGGGCGAAGACAGCCGGGAGCCGGTGAACACGCGATGGAGTGAGAACAGTCAGCGGTCATGACTGTCCACCGAAGCCAAGAGCGCCGCCATTCCGGGGCGTAGACTGACCGGAGCGAATGGCTTGATCAAGCGAGAACTTTCCGGAGCGAATAACTTTCCGGGGCGCTGTCTCGCCGAAGGGCGAGCGGCGTGAGCGGAAGACTAACTAATGCGAGCTGTGCTTGACCGCGGTACAGCCTGATAAGTGATCAAGTAGCAGCTACGAAAAAGCTGCACAACCTGTTGCTAGACCGCGCATAACGCTTGAGTTAAGCCGACCCACAGCGGGGCGGCGACAGCGTGCAAGCGTAGCGTATAGCACGCTGTTGACGCCACGATGCGGGGTCGGCTTGAACGAATTGTTAGGTGGCG
>JAYSRZ010000443.1:0-1147 GCA_043720775.1 Variovorax sp.
GCCAAGCATGTGGTGATCATGGATGAGCCAACTGCTGCGCTCGGTGTGAAAGAAGGCAATATGGTGCTGGAGCTGATTCGCCGCGTGCGCGACAAAGGGCTGCCCGTGATTTTGATTTCGCACAACATGCCGCATGTGTTTGAAATTGCCGATCGCATTCATATTCAGCGGCTGGGCAAACGCGCGGGAATAGTGAACCCGAAGAAAATCAGCATGAGCGATGCGGTGGCAGTGATGACGGGTGCGAAGGCGGTGAGCGAATTGCCTGCTGAGATGTTGGCTTGAAGTTTGCATTGAAAATTTATGCTGAAAAATATTGATCCTGTGCTTTGTCCCGAGCTCTTGAAGTTGCTTGCTGAGATGGGGCACGAAGATGCGATTGTTTTAGCGGATGCGAATTTCACCGCGATGCGTTATCGTGCGGGCACGACATCGCAAACCGTGATCCGCATGCCCGGCGTGAGCTTGGTGCGAGCCGCGCAAGCCGTGCTTTCTGTGTTGCCGCTGGGCATCCCCGCCGAACAACCCGTGGCTTACATGCATGTGAGCGGCGCAGCGTCCGAACATCGCAATGCAGCGCAAGAAGCAGTATGCAAACTCGTGGCTGCAGAGCCTGCGCATCACGCCATCAAGCCACTCGCGCTAGAGCGCTTCGCGTTTTACGAGCAGGCGCAAAAAGCGTATGTCATCGTGCAAACCGGCGAACTCGCGCCGTACGCGAATTTCATTTTCAAAAAAGGCGTGCTCACGCAGGAACGATAAAGCAGCATGCAATATCTTGATGTCCTCACACCCGAGCCCGAGGCCAGCGAAGACGCAATGCATTTCAAGCCGCGCGGCTCCAATCAAGGCGGCATGCGCCAATACAACGAGCGCGTGGTGTTGCAGGCGATCCGCTTGCATGGCAGCGTGCCGAAAGCGGAGCTCGCGCGACTCACGCGCCTGTCCACCCAAACCGTCTCGCTCATCATTGATCGGCTGCTCTCTGACGGCCTGGTGATGCGCCTAGATGCCGTGCGCGGCAAAGTCGGCCAGCCCAGCGTGCCCATAGCGCTCAACCCCGAGGGTGCATTTTCTGTTGGCATCAAAGTGGGCCGGCGCTCTGTCGATACACTGCTGCTAGATTTCACAGGCCAAGTGGTGGATC
>JAYSRZ010000444.1:0-3323 GCA_043720775.1 Variovorax sp.
TCTCCGGTGAGTCGGTTTTCGCCACCTCCTCCTTTACCTCACTGCGGTAGATGCACCGCGCCGATGGCTGCGAATTGACTTGGTGGTGATGCAAGAGGTGCGGCTCGAACGAAATATCTTTTTTGGTGAATGCTATTTCGCTCGCAAGATCGCGCTACCTGTGCGTTTTGCGGAGGTAAAGGGGGAGGCGGCGAAGAGCACTTGCCGGAGGAAAACAAAACTCAACGCCGCCGGAGGACACGTAGCAAAACGCGCAGGTAGTGCGATCCACCGCTTAAGCACAAGTGCAAAATATCAGAAAACAAAAAAGCGACCCGAAAGCCGCTTTTCCGTCAACTCGTAAAAAGTTTATTGCTGTTGCTGAGCCGCTTGCTCAAACGGCAAAGTCATGTTGCGCAGATCGCGTTTGGTTTCCACCAAGACCAGCGGCCCGGCATCGATCACGACCGCTGGTGGGCGCTCGCGAGGGATGTGGATTGGCTTGGGCTCTGCGGCTATTTGCGCTTTGACGGCTGCAATGCTTGCTGGGTTGGAGTTGATCCATTGCAAACCTGCGCCGCTGGCGACTGTGTCCATCTCGCTCACGGGAAGCGCGAAGCTGCCGATTTTTGGCATGCCGGCTGTGGCGGTGTTGGCCGCTGCTGGTGCGGCAACGGGTGCTGACCTTGGCGCAGCTACAGGTGAAGCAACTGGTGCTGGTGCAAGAGCAGCCTGCTCATTCGCTACAAATTCAGTAGCACCTTGCGCAGATTCCATAACGGCTACTGGCTTGTTTTGCTCAAAAAACTCGCCTTGCGGTGCATCTTGATTGCTTTGCTGCGTGCGCTCACCGCTACGCTCGCCACCACGCTCTCTGCGATCACGGCCATAACGGTCGCGTGAACGGCGCTCGCGTTGTTCGCCTTCACCTTCACGGCGCTCGCCTTGCTGGGCTTGCTCACCGTTTGCAGTTTGCGCAGCAGCGTTGTCGCCAGACATGGCCAGCGCAGCACCTGCCGCTGCAACCATGCCGCCCGCCGCGACTGCACTAGCGGTCACGCCATCAGAGGCGCTCACACGCAGATCTGGACGGTCTGCGCGATCTGTGCGATTGCGGCCACCGCGTTCGCGGCGAGCGCGCGGCTCGCGTGGTTCGCCACCCTCGTTTTGCATGCCATTTTGCTCATTGGCCGGCATGGAATCTGCACTAGGTGCTCCGTTTTCAATAGCATCTTGACGTGGGGCGCGATCTGCGCGATCACCACCACGGCTGCGCCCACGGCCACCGCGTTCGCCTCGGCCGCCTTCACGATCACCACCCGCACCTTCACGCGGTTCGCGGCCTTCGATTGGAGGGCGGTCTGCACCGCGCTCAGCACGATCTCCGCTGCGCTCCACACGGTCACCATTTCGCCCACGGCCACCGCGCTCACCACGACGGCCATCACGGCCACCACGTTCGCCGTCACGTCCACCTTCGCGAGCAGGTCGGCCATCTTTGCCTTCCACACCCGGTGCGCGATCTCGCGTCACTTCCGTTTTAGCAGTCGTCGCGGCAGGCGTTGCGTCACTGCTGCCAAACAAACCTTTCACCCAAGAGAAAAAGCCCTTCTCTGCGGGTTTCTCAACAGCTTTTTTGCCTGCATTTGTGTTGTTGACTGGCGTAGAACCTGCGCGAGGTGCTACTGAAACAGGAGCAACTGCTTCCACGGACTTGATCACCGGCGCAGGCGCTGGTGCATCGGGCAACACGCCTTTGATGATTGGCGTTTGCTTGTTCGTCGGCTCGTTGATGCGGCGCGTCACAGCGGTCGCGTCTTCAACGATGTCAGCCATTTTGTAGCTCACATCCAAGTTATCCAAACGCGGATCATCGTGCTTCAAGCGCTCAAGCTTGTAATTTGGCGTCTCAAACTGTTTGTTGGGAATCAAGATCACAGCAATGCGCTGGCGCATTTCAATCTTTTGAATTTCCAAACGCTTCTCGTTGAGCAAGAAGGATGCGACATCCACAGGCACTTGCGCATGCACGGCTGCTGTGCCTTCTTTCATCGATTCTTCTTGGATGATGCGCAGAATCTGCAGCGCTGAGCTTTCCGTATCGCGAATATGGCCGGAGCCGCCGCAACGTGGGCAAGGCATGGATGCGCCCTCAGACAAAGCTGGGCGCAAACGCTGACGGCTCATCTCCATCAAACCGAATTTCGAGATGGAGCCGAACTGCACTCGCGCGCGATCTTGGCGCAGCGCATCGCGCAGGCGATTTTCTACATCGCGCCTATTGCGCGACTCTTCCATGTCAATAAAGTCAATCACGATCAGGCCGCCCAAATCGCGCAGGCGCATCTGTCGCGCCACTTCATCAGCTGCTTCCAGATTCGTGCGAGTCGCCGTCTCTTCAATATCGCCACCGCGAATTGAGCGAGCCGAGTTCACGTCAACCGACACGAGCGCTTCCGTGTGATCAATCACAATCGCGCCGCCCGAGGGCAACTGCACGGTGCGCGAATACGCGCTTTCAATCTGGTGCTCAATCTGGAAGCGCGAAAAAAGCGGCGCATCATCGCGATAGCGCTTCACGCGCGCCGAATGCTCCGGCATCACATGATCCATGAAGCCTTTGGCCTGCTCATAAATGTCATCTGTGTCGATCAGAATGTCGCCCACTTCGGCGCTGAAATAATCACGAATCGCGCGAATCACGAGGCTTGATTCTTGGTAAATCAAGAATGCGCCCTTGCCGCCTTTGCCTGCGCCTTCAACGGCTGTCCACAGCTTGAGCAAATAATTCAAATCCCACTGCAATTCAGGCGCGCTGCGGCCAATGCCGGCGGTGCGAGCGATGATGCTCATGCCGTTTGGATACTGGAGCTGATCCATGTTTTCTTTGAGCTCAGCGCGATCATCGCCCTCAATGCGACGGCTTACGCCACCACCACGCGGGTTGTTCGGCATCAAGACCACATAGCGGCCTGCGAGCGAAATGAATGTAGTGAGCGCTGCGCCTTTGTTGCCGCGCTCTTCTTTCTCCACTTGCACAAAGAGATCTTGTCCTTCGCGAATCACATCTTGAATGCGAGCTTGCGATGGCGAGACATTGCCATTGAAATATTGCTTGGAGATTTCTTTGAAGGGTAAAAAGCCGTGGCGATCTTCGCCGTAATCCACGAAGCAGGCCTCTAGCGATGGCTCCACTCGGGTGACGATGGCTTTATAAATATTGCCTTTGCGCTGCTCGCGCCCGTCAATTTCAATCTCGTAATCGAGCAGTTTTTGGCCATCCACAATGGCCAAGCGTTTTTCTTCCACTTGCGTGGCATTGATCAGCATGCGTTTCATGCGTT
>JAYSRZ010000445.1:0-1143 GCA_043720775.1 Variovorax sp.
GAAATTGCGTGAGCTCAAAGTAATGCGTGGCAAACAGCGTGAAGGCTTGCGATTTGTGCAGATGCGCGGCAATGCCGCTGGCAAGCGATAAGCCATCGAAGGTGCTGGTGCCTCGGCCAATTTCGTCCATGAGCACAAGGCTCTGCGGTGTGGCGGCATGCAAAATTTGCGCAGCTTCCGTCATCTCCAGCATGAAGGTCGATTGCGCATTGGCTAAATCATCGGCTGCGCCGATGCGCGTGTAGATCGCGTCCAGCGGGCCGAGGCGACAGGTGGCAGCGGGCACGTATGAGCCAACAGATGCGAGTAGGGCGATCACGGCGATTTGGCGCATGTAAGTCGATTTGCCGCCCATGTTGGGGCCGGTGATGACTTGCATGCGCGTTCTGGCGCTTAGATCTGTGTCGTTGGCCATGAAGGGCTTGTTGACCGTTTCTGCGAGCCGCGCTTCAACGACGGGATGGCGGCCTCCTGTGATTTGAATACACGGCTCAGCTGCGAAAGTCGGTGCGTTCCAATTTAGCGTGAGCGAGCGTTCGGCGAGAGCGCAGAGCGCATCCAATGTGGCGATTGCAGTGGCAGCATTTGTGAGCGCTTTCACGTGGGGCTGTAAGGCGTCGAGCACTTGTTCGTAGAGAAATTTCTCCCGCGCGAGCGAGCGCTCTTGCGCCGAGAGCGCTTTGTCTTCAAAGGTCTTGAGTTCGGGCGTGATGAAGCGCTCGGCGTTTTTAAGCGTCTGGCGGCGGCGATAGTCAACAGGGACTTTGCTGGCCTGGCCTTGCGTGACTTCAATATAGAAGCCATGCACTTTGTTGTATTGCACTCGCAGATTGGTGATGCCGGTGCGCTCACGCTCACGGGTTTCAAGATCGAGTAGGAAGGCATCGCAATTGGTTTGGATGCTGCGCAGCTCATCGAGCTCGGTATCGAAACCGTGGTTGATGACGTTTCCATCGCGTACCAAGCTGGAAGGCTCAGGCAGGATCGCGGCTTGTAGCAGCTGCGCTGTGGCTTGCAGATGCTCCGAGGCTTGCAAGGCAGTGAATATTTGAGAGAAATCAGCACCTAGCCGGCATAGATACTGCGTGAGGTGCTCACATTTTGATAGTGTGAGCTGCAAAGCGATGAGCTCTCGCGGTTTAA
>JAYSRZ010000446.1:0-3305 GCA_043720775.1 Variovorax sp.
CTGGAGCCAGTTGAAGTAACGCAGACGAGCTATGCATGTAATGGGGCAACGGGCACAACTGGCGCAGCAGGCACACCGGGGGCAGTTGGCGGGGCGGGCATCAACAGCTTGATCCGCACGACGCCAGAAGCTGCGGGCGCTAATTGCCCAGCCGGTGGCCTAAAAGTGGAAAGTGGGCTCGATACAAGCGGCGATGGCAGCTTGCAAAACGCTGAAGTCACAGCAACTTCGTACATCTGTCGCTTGCCATCTGCTGTGATCAAAACGTGGGGCGAGGCCGCCTTAATTGAGGTGGGCGCTCTTAATGCTGTAGCCCCTCAAGTCAAGTTTGACACCAATGGCAATGCTATAGCAGTGTGGTCTCAGACTGACGGTACGCGTTTAAACATTTGGGCCAACCGGTATACCAAACGCGACGGCTGGGGCACAGCCGGCCTGATCGAAATAGACAATGCGGGCAATGCCTTCAAACCTCAAATCGCTTTTGACTCCAATGGCAATGCGTTGGCAGTGTGGCAGCAGTCTGACGGCACTCGCAACAACATTTGGGCCAACCGCTACACCTTTGGTAGTGGCTGGGGCACAGCCGCGTTGATCGAGACAGACAATGCAGGCGATGCTTTGAAACCTCAAATCGCAATAGATGCTCGCGGCAATGCCATTGCAGTGTGGCAGCAGTTTGACGGCACTCGCGCCAACATTTGGGCCAACAGCTACACCTTTGGCAGCGGCTGGGGCACAGCCGCCTTGATCGAGACAGACAATGCAGGCGATGCTAGAGAGGCGCAAATCGCAATCGACGCGAACGGCAATGCGTTAGCAGTGTGGACTCAGTCTGACGGTACGCGCTTCAACATTTCGGCCAACCGCTACACCCTTGGCAGCGGCTGGGGCACAGCTGAGCTGATCGAGACAGACAATGCAGGCGGTGCTGATAGCCCACAAATCGCAATAGATGCAAGCAGCAATGCCATTGCAGTGTGGCAGCAGTCTGACGGCACTCGCAACAACATTTGGGCCAACCGCTACACCCTGGGCAGCGGTTGGGGCACGGCTGCCCTGATCGAGACGGAAAATGCAGGCCGTGCTGCAGACCCTCAAATCGCTTTTGACTCCAATGGCAATGCGTTGGCAGTGTGGGAGCAATTTGACGGCGCCCGCTTTAGCATTTGGTCCAACCGCTACGCGCTAGGCAGCGGCTGGGGCACAGCCGCCTTAATCGAGACAGACAATGTCGGCAATGCTTACACCGCTCAAATCGCAATAGATGCCAACGGCAACGCCATAGCGGTGTGGTATCAGGCAGACGGAATACGCTTCAACATTTGGGCCAACCGCTACACGCTAGGCAGCGGCTGGGGCACGGCCGCCTTGATCGAGGCAGACAATGCGGGCGATGCTGCCGAACCTCAAATTGCAATAGATGCCAACGGAAATGCAATCGTGGTGTGGCAGCAGTTTGACGGTACGCGCAACAACATCGTTTTCAACGATTACCGCTGATGGCTCTAGGTGCTGCGCATGATCAAAGTCAGCTTTCCGCTCTTGCAAGCCGTTTTGTGTGCGCAGCTCGCCTTGCTCAGCGCTTGCGGCAAGAGCGATGCTGTCGCACCGCAAGCCAGTAGCAATTCGGCCAGCGCTGCTGGCCGAATTGCTCCGGCTGCCCCACCCGCTTCAAGCAAAAGCAGCATGGCGCTCAACGACACAGCCGCCACCGTGACTGTGGCTCACGTTGGCCTTCCGATCTATCCCGGCGCGGCTCAAGTAGAGCTCAGGAAAAATCTTTGAGCGCAACCATGCCTTCAACACCGTGGCCATCTATCTCGCGCAAGATAAGCCAGACAAAGTGATCGAATACTACCGAGGCAAGCTCGCCGCAAACCATGCAGGCGAGCCGATTGAAGAAAGCAAAGACCAGTGGGCCGCCACCTTGAAGGCTGCTGATGCCGCGCAAGGCAAGGCGATCCAAGTCACCGTGGCAGCCAAGGAATCAGGCTCCATGATTTCCTTTTTGACGACGCGCAAGAAATAGGATTTAAGCCTTGAGATTGAAGCCTTAAGACATCAATCTGCGCTCGACAGAGCTTTTATGATGCTTTTGACGGTTTTGCGCCGTAGAACCTGCGTGAAGTGCTATTGAATTGATAGCGCTTCACTGACTACCCTGCGCATCCTCGATTTCTGCATTGACTCTCAGGATGCATTCGCATCCACCTGCTCGATGCATCAAGCCACGCCATTTGCCTTAAACCAATCGATGCAACGCTTAAAGCCGTCGGCGGCCGGCTCAGCGCGATAGCTTGGGCGGTAATCTGCATGGAAGGCATGCGGCGCGCCGTCATAGACCACGAATTCGCTTTTCTTGGCGGCTGCGCTGCCGTCTTTCAAAGCGGTTTTCATTTTCTCCACCGTATCCAGCGGAATGCCGGTATCCGCTCCGCCATACAGGCCAAGCACGGGGCCATTGATGCTGCCGACCAGATCCACAGGGTGCTTAGGCTGCAAATCGCTGGCTTGGCCTACCAAGCGGCCATACCAAGCCACGCCGGCTTTGACGTTTTTGCTATGCGCTGCATACAGCCATGTGATGCGACCGCCCCAGCAAAAGCCCGTGATTGCTACTTTGCTCGCATCGCCGCCATTGGCCGCAGCCCAGGCTGATACGCCATCCAAATCGCTTATCACCTGTGCATCCGGCACTTTGCTCACGACTTCGCGCATCAGATCAGCCATCGCGTTGTATTTGGTCGGGTCGCCTTGGCGGGCAAAAAGCTCAGGCGCGATGGCCAAATAGCCGGCCTTGGCGAAGCGGCGCGCGGTGTCGGCAATGTATTCATGCACGCCGAAGATTTCTTGGATGACGAGCACGACGGGCAGATTGCTCCTGCCCGCTGGCCGTGCGACGTATGCAGGCAATTTGAAGCCAGCGATGTCGATCATCACTTCGCCAGCGGCCAATCCGTCCATCGAGGTTTTGATGGCCGTTTGCGCCACTGCTGCGCCGGCTGTAGCTGCATAGCCCACGCCGAGCGCGGTGGTCTTGAGCACAGCGCGACGGCTAGGCGCTTGGCCTGAGGCGCTGTCAAGCAAGCTAGAAACGTCGGATAGGTTGTCTGTTGTGTTTTGCATGGCGAGCCTTTCGTGGAATAAACTCAGAGTATCCACCTGTCAAAGCCATTTCACGCTATTGCAGGATTCAAAATTGTTAGAGGATTCCCCATGCCTACACTCAAAGTAGAAATGCTCGAAGGCCGCACGCCTGAGCAAAAGACGGCTCTCGTCAAAGCACTCACGCAAGCTGTGGT
>JAYSRZ010000447.1:0-1134 GCA_043720775.1 Variovorax sp.
CTACAAACTCTTGTTACCTGCCGAAAACATTGATTTTTGGGACAAAAACGGCATATCGCCGGCACAGAATCTGCGTGGAGTGCTATTGAATTCATAGTATCGTCACCCGCGAGACTTGTAGGGTAACAACTTGAACTGACAAGTTTTCAAAGATACTGCTTGGTATAATGCGATTTGCTATATTGCAAAACTCAACGAGTAGCCATCATGAAAAGCCAACGTCGTACCTTCATCATCCATTCCGCAACAGCCGCCGCAGGCAGCTTGCTTGCAAGCCAAGCCGCCTTCGCGCAAACCCCAGAGCTCGTCAAAGACACCGATGCCAACGCAGTTGCCCTCGGCTACAAGACAGACGGCACAAAAACCGATGCCAAAAAATACCCAAAATACGCCAAAGAGCAAATCTGCTCCAACTGCGCATTGTGGGTCGGCGATGCCAAAGCACCGCAAGGCAAATGCGCATTGTTTTCAGGCAAAGCAGTTGCCAACAAAGCATGGTGCAGCGCTTGGGCGAAGAAAGCAGCATAAGCTCATCACGAAGCGGGATTCAATCACATGACGCTGCTTGAATCCCTGCTTGCATCTCAAACCAAGCTAGAGCCGCCCGACAAACGCAGAGGCACGGCTCTAGCCCCTTCACTCTCCGAAGCAGACATTTCCCGCATCATCGAGATGGCCTGGGAAGACCGCACCTCCTTCGAAGCCATAGAGCATCAATTCGGCCTCAATGAATCCGCCGTCATCCGCCTCATGCGCGCAGAGATGAAAGCCAGCTCCTTCAAAATGTGGCGCAAACGCATGGCCTCGCGAGTCACCAAACACGAAGCCCTCCGAGTAGAAGGCGTGTACCGCCATCGCGCTTCGCATACGCGGCAGGCTTAATTCTTCAAGCCTTTTTGGCATATCGCCGGCATAGAAACTGCGCAGAGTGCTACTAAATTCGTAGTGAACTAGATTTGATCTGCGCTGAGCGGCTGCCCGTCTGACCCGTCGCAGCAAACCCTTCGGGTGAGCATCTGCAGTACTCGCTTCCAAAGGCCGCAAAAACAACTCGCTACGCTCAAACACGTTTTTGCTAAGGCGAGTACGCCTTACCTTTGAAAGCTGCGTGCTTCGAGCTTGCTGCTCAATTGG
>JAYSRZ010000448.1:0-3291 GCA_043720775.1 Variovorax sp.
TTTGGTGCCGACGGCGAGACTCGAACTCGCACAGCTTTCGCCACTACCACCTCAAGATAGCGTGTCTACCAATTCCACCACGACGGCATGTTTTCGCTGTTTGCAAGCTGAGGATTGCGTGCTTACAGACAGCCTTAGATTTTAGCCCGAAAACGCCCTGAATCAGGGTCAACCCGCGCTAAATTTGATAGCACCCAAGCCTTATTTCGGCGCTGCTGGAATCGCATGTGCGCCAGACGCCGCTGCCGCTGGAGCGACTGGCGCTGTGGGCACGGCTGTTGCGCCTGTTGGTGCAGTGGGAATCGCTTGCGCGCCAGATGCGGGAGCTGCAGGCAAGGCAAGCGTTGTTGTTGGCGCTGGAGCAGACGATGTTGCTTTCTCTAGCACCGAACCAGAGCCCGAAGGGCGCACGCCGCTCGTATAGGCCAAGCCAAGCGTACAAATGAAAAACACAGCGGCCAAAGCACCTGTCATCCGCGAGAGAAAATTCGCGCTGCCCGATGCACCAAAAAGGCTGCCTGAACTGCCTGAGCCAAAGGCGGCGCCCATATCAGCGCCCTTGCCGTGTTGAACGAGGATCAAGCCGATCATGACCAAAGCGGTGATGATTTGAACGGCAAACAAAATAGTGGTTAAAAGTTGCATGATGAATTTCCGAGAGATGTGAGTATTTTAATGCTATAAAAAGGTGAGCAGTCTACGCAGTATTTTCGCCGGCTGCAGCAATAATCTTTAAAAAATCTGCCGCTTTGAGCGATGCGCCACCGATCAGACCACCGTCAATATCAGGTTGCGCCAACAGCTCTAGCGCGTTGGCTGCGTTCATGCTGCCACCATACAAAATCCGCACACGCTGCTTGGCAGCGCTGCTGGCTGCATTGAGCTGGGCTCGGAGTACGGCATGCACGGCCTGCGCCTGCTCCGGCGTAGCGGTCTTGCCTGTGCCAATCGCCCACACCGGCTCGTAAGCCACGACGATTTCGCTGATGCAATGGCCGTTGTCATGAATCACGGCGGCGAGTTGACGTTTGACGACGGCTTCCGTTTGCCCGGCTTCGCGCTCAGCAAGCGTCTCGCCCACGCAGACAATCGGCGTGATGCCAGCGGCTAATGCGGCTTTGGTTTTCAGCGCTACGGTTTGGCTGGATTCGCCGTGATAAGCGCGGCGCTCGCTGTGGCCGACGATGACGTAACGTACGCCAAAATCTTTCAACATGCTGCCTGAGACTTCGCCAGTGTATGCACCACTGGTTTGCACCGAGATATCTTGCGCTCCTAATTCAATAGCGCTCCGTGCAGTATTCTTGCCGGCGATATCGTCTTTTTGGCTTAAAAATAAGCGATGAATCAAGCCAGCGAGTTGCGCAAGGTATGGCGTAGGTACGCACACGGCAACATCGCACGCGGGAGCGCCGCCAGAGAGCTTGATGCCTGCCAGCAGCTCGCTCACGAGAAGTTCGTTGGCCACCAAAGAGCCATTCATTTTCCAATTGCCAGCGATGAGTTTTTTCATGGCTTCAACCTTAAATTTTCGACCAATCCAACACGATCTTTCCGATGTGTTGGTTGCTTTCCATCAGCTCATGCGCCTGCGCTGCTTGCGCGGGAGAAAAGCTCTTGTAGATGATGGGTTTGATGGTTCCGGCTTCAAGCAAAGGCCAGACTTTTTCTTTCAAATTCGCAGCAATCGCAGCTTTGAAAGCAACGGGGCGTGGACGCAGCGTAGAGCCCGTGATTTGCAAACGGCGGCGCAGCACGAGGCCTGCGTTGAATTCCGCTTTCAAACCGCCCTGCACAGCGATGATGACCAGCCTGCCCTCTTCGGCCAAGCATTCGACCTCTTTGGCTACATAGCTGCCTGCGACCATATCGAGGATGACATTCACGCCACCGCTTTGTGCATTTGACAAAATACCGCCAGATGCCGCTGCGCCAGTGAGGCGCTTGATCTCTTCTGCAAAATCCTGCGTCTTGTAGTTGATCGCATGATCCGCCCCCAGCTTCAAGCAAGCCGCGCATTTTTCATCGCTGCCCGCCGTCGCGTACACCGTCGCGCCAAAGGCCTTGGCCATCTGAATCGCCGTCACACCAATGCCGCTCGTGCCGCCTTGAATCAAAATGCTCTCACCGCTTTTCAAAGCAGCGCGGTCAAACACATTGCTCCACACGGTGAAGAACGTCTCAGGCAAGCTCGCCGCTTCTATCATCGACAGGCCTTTGGGGATCGGTAAAACTGAGCCCACAGGCGCAGCGCAAAGCTCTGCGTAACCGCCTCCTGCCACCAATGCGCAGACCTGGTCGCCGATTTTGAATCCTGCCAGCTTCATTGCAGCAGCATCGCCACCCACGATCTCGCCAGCCACTTCCAAGCCAGGAATATCACTCGCACCCGGCGGCACAGGATAAGCACCCGTGCGCTGCAACACATCCGGTCGATTCACACCTGAAGCCGACACGCGAATCAACACCTCACCCACGCCAGCGGTTGCATCTGGCCTCTCAGCCAGCCGCAAGGCATCAGGCGCGCCAAAAGCGCTGATTTCAACAACTCTCATAGTTCCTTAGTAACGATTTAGGCGGTTAGCCGGCGTATTTACTGCGTGAAGCGCTACTAAATAAATAGCGCCTCACACATCCGCTCTGCTCGCAGGAATTACTGTTGTTGCTGCTGCTGATCGTCGCGAGGTGCGCGATCATCGCGTGGAGCGCGATCACCACGATCTTCACGCGGTGGACGGTCCCCGCGCGGAGCGCGGTCGTCACCACGCGGAGCGCGGTCACCACGGTCATCACCACGCGGGCCACGATCACCGCGATCACCACCACGGTAGCCACCGCGATCACCGCCACGATCTGAGCGCTCACGGAATTCACGAGGCGCTGGCTCCACATAACCTTCAGGCTTATCCATCAAAGCTTTCATCGAGAGCTTCACGCGGCCTTTGTCGTCCGTCTCGAGCGCTTTGACGCGCACGATCTGGCCTTCTTGCAGATAGTCTTCCACCTTTTCCACGCGCTCAAAGGCGATCTGGCTGATGTGCAGCAGGCCGTCTTTGCCGGGCAGGAGGTTGATCAAAGCACCGAATTCCAAAATCTTCGTGACTGGGCCTTCGTAGATCTTGCCCACTTCCACTTCAGCCGTGATCTCGGTAATGCGCTGCTTGGCGATCTCTGCTTTGGCCGCATCGGTCGAAGCAATCGTGATCACGCCGTCTTCGCTGATGTCAATGGTGCAGCCGGTCTCTTCGGTCAACGCGCGAATCGTGGCGCCGCCTTTGCCGATCACATCAC
>JAYSRZ010000449.1:0-3288 GCA_043720775.1 Variovorax sp.
GTTTTCTCGCGGTGCAGCGATTGGCATTTTGCTGCTGCTGGGCGTGGTGTTTGCTTCCAACCATATTGCTGCTCGCTTTGCGTTTGACCACGGCACGGGATTGGTCACTGCTGTGCTCGTGCGCTCAGGCGTAACAGCGCTGATCTTGGCAGCGGTGGTGCTCTGGCTCAGAGCGCCTTTGAAGCTCTCCGCCTACCAAGTGCCCAAACGCTGGGTCTGGGCGCTGGCCGCGCTCATTGCGCTGCAAAGTCTGCTGCTGTATTCGGCTGTAGCGCGTATTCCTGTGGCGCTGGCGCTCTTGGTTTTTAACCTGTTTCCTGCGTTGTTTACCTTGCTCAATTGGCTGCTGGGCGGCTCGCGCCCGAGCCTGCGCACGGCGGGATTGATCGTGCTGATCATTTTTGGCCTGTCACTCGCTCTTGATTTTCCAAACCAAATCGCAGCCATCTCTACGGATGACGGGCGAGATAAAGGCGCGTTTTGGGCGGGCGTGGCTTTCGGCTTTGGCGCGGCCAGCGTGTTTGCCGTGGCGCTACGCGTGACGGAATTCAAGCTCAAAGCACTGAGCGGCCCCGTGCGCAGTTTGTGGACGATGGCGCTGGTGACGCTGATGCTCGGCGCGCTCAGCGCTCTCGTGCTGAGCGGTGCAGCCGGCGATCAGGCAGGGCAGTGGCTCATGCGCAGCCTGCATTGGCCGCAAGACGCCACAGGCTGGATCGGTCTGGCGGGGCTCACCCTTTGTTACGGCAGCGCTTTCTCTATCTTCTTTGCGTTGATGCCACGTCTGGATATGGTTCGAAACGCGCCAGCTTCCAACATCGAGCCCGTGGTTGCGCTTATCTTGGGCTGGAGCTTGCTTGGCCAGGCGATGAGTCTGATGCAGCTCTCTGGCGCTGCTATTGTGCTGGTAGGCATCGCGCTGCTGGCCCTCAGTGGGCACGCAGAAAAATAAAACTTGTCGCTTTCTTAAATTGATCTCATACGCATATATTTTGGTTCGATCCATTTAAACTATGTTTCAGTCTCTCAAAAACGCGCTTGGTTTTGGCATTGAAAAAAGCAAATTGAAAGAAGCTGAAGATGCCATTACACGCTCGCCGTCGTCTTTTTTGGCTAGCATCGGCAGCACAGCACAGCGTGGTAACGCATCTGAGTGGGCCTCTATGCAAGGCTTTGCCTACACAGAGCTTAGCGGCAGCAATGGCAAGGGCTACCAAATGGAGGGCCAGATCCAAGGCAAATCATGGAAGCTTGAGCAGGGTAAACCTTCGCGCGATTTCATCAAAGGCATTGAGCTTCGAGTGCGCGGCGAAATGGGTGTGAATGAGGATGTGGCTGTGATGATCATGACACGCAGCCTTAAAAACGAGCTCGACAAGCGCGCTTTCTCGCTTTACACAGACACGCTGCAAACGCAAATGGATCCGCATTTGCCCGAAGAAATGCGCTGGCTATCGATGTATGAAGAGGTGGGCTGGCCTGAGTTGGGGCAAGCTTTTTTAGACCAGTATGCGATCCTGGCCGATGCACGAGACAATGCGACGCGTTGGATTAAGCCAGAGCTGGTCGGTCAGCTCTTGGCTTGGCCAAGCCAAGAGCCGAATGTGCCGCGTGTGCTGATGGTGCTGCGCGGCAAAGTTTATCTACGAATGCAGATCGGCCAAGGCGATGTAGCAACTTTGGAGCACGCATCGAGCGTATTTTTAAATGCCTGTGAGGCTGCTATTGAAGCCTTTCCTATTGAGGTTGCTCGCTAATTGCTATATTATTAATAGCACTTCACGCATATAAAACGCGCTCTTTGAGCCGATTTCCTAAATAAACTTGGCTAGCAATTCGTTAAGGCGGCTAGGATCGAGTGGTTTGCCCATGGCGATGTACCCATTGACTTTTGCGCTCATGCGGGTGGCAAAAGAAATACGGTGTTGGGTCAGAAGTTTCAGTCGCGGCGAGCTCGCCAGCGCCAACACGCCCCACGGATCGCCGCCGGGCAAGTCCAGATCGATGATGACGATGTCATATCCTCTGCCCTGTGAGCGCTCTTGCGAGAGGAAATCTCGGGCTTCTAAAACGTTGGCTGCCTCGTCAACGTTGTGAATTCCAAATGAGGAAAACTTGGTGCGCAGATACAGCCTTGAGTCATTGTCAGCATCAGCGAGCAAAGCTCGACGCTGATCGTTGTCGGCAAACATGTGTGCATCTTTCGATTCGAGCGTTGAGGGTCGAGTGTGATTGCCGAAATCGCCATCGAGCTCATCGCCCCGGGGCGTGAAGTAATCATCCATGTACCCAAGAAGATCCGGCCAAATGATCGGCCTTTGGAATGCGCCCCAAGCCTTTGCAGGAGAAATCGAACCCACCCAGATCACACCGATGCCGCCCTGAGCGTCAATATCTGCCAAGGCTTCGCTGGCATCGGGGCTGGCGCCGTCGATCAGCGCTAAGCGAGGTGCGGCAGGACAGACGTCGGCGATCCACGGCTCGTAGCACCATTGGCGAGCGGACTGGCTTTCTTGTGACAAGCGAAAGACCGTGTTAAGTGCGTGCCTTTCGGCACCGCTAAACCCCACGACTCTGACGAATACTCTTTGCAACATGTGCAAATCATAGCTGCATGAGCGCAGATTGTGAGCAGCTTCACATTTTTGTTACGAGTCTGCTCAGAACTACTTCGATTTTATAGCTGAGCGAGCAATTCCGATAACTCCCCCGGATGCGGCGGTTTGGAGAGAAACGCATCAGCGCCGGCCATTTTGGCTCGCATTTTGTCGAGCATGCTGGTGCGGCATGTGATCATATAAATACGCGGCTGTTTGCCACTCACGCTGCGCACATAGCTGCGCACGGCGCGGCAGACCTCATAGCCATTTTGCACACCCATATCGACATCGAGCAAAAGAGCATCGAAGCGCTGCGTTTTCACCAGCTCCAGCGCTTGTGCGCCACTGCTAGCCTCTTGCAAATAAGCATGCCCACGCAGCATGAGGCGCGATCGCAAATAAAGCCGCGCGGTTGCATCATCGTCCACCACCAAAACCCGCTTGGGTTGAGGCCCATCGCCAGGCATGCGGCCCGTGGGCAGCTGCGGCGCTACGATGGCAACGGCCGGCAAATCTGCCGCCTTGATTTGTGGCGTAGCAGCAACTTCTCGAAAATTAGGCTGCAAATCGGCAGGCTGGGTCGCTTGTTGAGAGGCAGGTTGGGTTTGTATAAACGCCGGGAATCTTCCTTGCTCGGTTGATGCGAGAGGCATGCCGAGTGCAAACAAGTCTTGGGGCAGCGTGGAGC
>JAYSRZ010000450.1:0-3286 GCA_043720775.1 Variovorax sp.
CCCTGCTCTTGTCGGCCATGTGCGGCCCCGATTTAGACCGCGATTCCACGTCGATTGACATGCCTGCGGAAGACTACTCGCGAGATTTGGGCAACAAAATCGACGGACTTCGCGTCGGCATTCCCAAAGAGTTTTTCGGCGAAGGCTTGTCAGCAGACGTCCGCACAGCCATTGACATCGCGTTGAAAGAACTCGAAAAACTCGGCTGCAAACTCGTCCCCATCACCTTGCCGCGCACCGAGCTCTCCATCCCCGTTTACTACACAATAGCCCCGGCAGAAGCGAGCTCCAATCTCAGCCGCTTCGATGGCGTGAAATTCGGCCATCGCGCTGAAAAATACACCGATCTAGCGGACATGTACAAGAAGACGCGCATGGAAGGCTTTGGCGATGAAGTCAAGCGCCGCATCATGATCGGCGCTTACGTACTCTCCCACGGCTACTACGATGCTTACTACCTGCAAGCGCAGAAAATCCGCCGCATGATTGCCGATGATTTTCAGCATGCTTTCAAGGAATGCGATGTGATCGCTGGGCCTGTCGCGCCAACAGTCGCATGGAAAATCGGCGAAAAATCCGATGATCCAGTGGCCAATTATTTGGCAGACATATTCACCCTTCCCGCCTCTCTTGCTGGCTTGCCCGGCATGAGCTTGCCGGTGGGTTTTGGAGCAGGCAACATGCCAGTCGGCATGCAACTGATCGGCAACTATTTCAAAGAAGCTCAGCTACTTAACGTCGCGCATCAATACCAACAAGCCACCGATTTCCACGCCCGCCGCCCGGAGGGAAAGGGATGAGCCCCCACGCTACTCACTTCGTGTATTCGCTGCCCCCCGAGAGGGCGCTGGCCTTCCTAGGGGCGGCCCGTCGAAAGTCCAAATCATGAGCAAACTCATCCAAGGCTACGAAGTCGTCATCGGTTTCGAGACGCACACGCAACTGGCCACACAAAGCAAGATTTTCAGCCGCGCATCCACAGCTTTCGGCGCAGAGCCCAACACGCAAGCCGCACCGGTCGATTTAGCGTTGCCCGGCACGCTGCCTGTGATGAACAAAGGCGCTGTTGAATGCGCCATCAAGCTCGGCTTGGCGCTCGGCTCCACGATTGCAGAGAAGAGCATCTTCGCTCGTAAAAACTACTTCTATCCCGATCTGCCCAAGGGCTATCAGATCAGCCAGTTCGAGATTCCAGTTGTGCAAGGCGGCTCGGTAGAATTTTTCCTTGGCAATGAGAAAAAGACGGTGCGTTTGGTACGCGCTCACCTAGAAGAAGACGCAGGCAAATCCCTCCACGAAGATTTCATTGGACAGAGTGGCATCGACCTCAACCGCGCCGGCACACCCTTGCTAGAAATCGTCACCGAGCCCGATATGCGCTCGTCTGATGAAGCCGTGGCGTATGCGAAAGAACTTCACAAGATCGTCACCTGGATCGGCATCTGTGATGGCAACATGCAAGAAGGCTCGTTCAGATGTGACGCCAACGTCAGCGTGCGCAAGCCCGGCGCAGAGCTCGGCACACGCCGCGAAATCAAAAATCTCAACAGCTTCAAATTCATGCAGCAAGCCATTGATTTTGAGATCCGCTGGCAGATCGAGCAAATCGAAGACGGCAAAAAAATCCAACAAGCCACCGTCCTCTTCGACCCCGATACCGGCGAGACCCGCGCCATGCGCACCAAGGAAGACGCCGCAGATTACCGCTATTTCCCCGATCCCGATTTGCCGCCGCTTCATGTTGCGCCAAACTGGGTAAACCAAGTCAAAGCCACCATGCCCGAGCTCCCGCGCGTGATGGCAGCGCGTTTGGTTAGTGACTATGACATTACAGAAGATGATGCAAACAGCCTCACGAATTCATTTGCGCTAAGTAGGTATTTTGAGGATCTAGCAACTTTGCTTAAGTCCGGGCATTCTCAGAAAGTGGAGGCTGTTGCGCTTTCAGTAAGTTGGCTTCGCGGCGAGTTTGCAAAGGCTGCAAATAGCAGAGACTCGGAAATTACCGAAATTGGTTTGTCGTGTCATTGGTTGGCGACGCTATTGCGTCGCATTTTGGATGGCACCATATCAAGAGCCAACGCTAGAAGTATTTTCATGGCAATGGTTACCTCGGCGTACTACAGAAAAGCTGGAGACCTCTCTCAAACCGAGTTCTCCGTTGACGACCACATCAGAGATTTTGGTCTTAAACAAATGAACGACTCTGGCGCTTTAGAGAAAATCATCGAAGAAGTCCTCGCCGCCAACCCAGACAACGTGGCGCAATTCAAGAGTGGCAAAGAAAAAGCCTTCAACGCCCTAGTCGGCCAAGCCATGAAAGCAAGCAAAGGCAAAGCCAATCCGCAACAGGTCAACGATATGCTGCGCAGCAAGTTGGGTGCTTGATACATCGCTAGGTATTCCGCCATTGCGCGTTTTGTCGAGCAGCCCATCAGGCAGCAGGGGGCGAATGGCTCCATGTCCTCCGACGGCGATTGAGATGATCTCGATTGCTCAACAGTTTTGCGCCGTCTCCCCCTTTACTTACGCCATCCGCCCCCTGCTGCCTGAAGGGCATGGTGTTCGAATCGTGCTGCGAGCAAGAGGTGCTAATTGTCGTTTGAAACCGCGTTGGCAACTGACTTTTTTATAGCCAACAAGCCTGTCAGAGCAGTCAGTGCGGATGGCGTAAGTAAAGGCGGAGGCGGGGAAACACTTCAACCGAAGCGAAGTGATGCCACAACCCCGCCGGGGGACATGGAGCCATCCGCACTGGCTGCTCTGTCAGGCGTCATCCCGCCGGCTCCAGCGCTCTGTGCAGCGTCAAGCGCAGCTGGAGATACGAAGATCAAAGCATCGTCTTGATCTGCATTTACTATTAATTTAGTAGCGCGTCACGCAGTGAATACGGCTTAAAGCCCCTGATTTCTTGTAAAAAGATGTGGGAAATGTATGCTCATCTGCACCGAATGTGAGATATCTGCGCTGCAGACAACAGTTGGCAAAAGCGCTTGGAGCGATGAAGAACTTGAGCTTCAATCAAGTTTCTTTCAACGACTCAAGGAGTTTTTCGCATGACTTTTAATCCAACTACCAAGGCCCTCAAGCGTCAACAACGCAAAGCAGATCAGAGCCTCGTGACTCGCTATTTCAACACCTTCAGCGTCGGCTTGGTGACGCTTGCCGCACTGCATATGAACCCTGCGATGGCGCAAACAGCAGCTCCTGCCAAGCCCGCTGAGATGAGCGCCAAGGTGCAGGAAGCATTTGCGCGCGCCGACAAAAATGCCGATGGCAAGCTGAG
>JAYSRZ010000451.1:0-1130 GCA_043720775.1 Variovorax sp.
AAAGTACCCATGCGCGCCGCGTCCAGCGCCAGCCGCAGGCGCTCCTCGCTCTCGTGCAATGCCTTGGCTGCCATCTGCGCATCCTCGGTCAGGTTGAGCAACGCCCGGCGTGACCGTTCGGACTGCGCCAGCAGTTTTTGCATCTCGGCTTGAGCCGCCTGCATTTTTTCGTTGGCCTCGCGCGTCTCGCTGATGTCCAGCATTGCGATGCGGCACTCCTTGCCGTCTTCCGAGCGCGCACCCTCGATGCGTACGCAGAGTGGGCGCGGTGCAACGACCTGCAACGTCAATTCGCAAGTTTGTTTGCCGGGTTGAACAAACACCTTTTGTAAAAAATCATTGAAAATGGAGCGCTCGCCCTTGCTGACAAAGATCTGGAACTGGCGCATCGCCAAGTGGGTGCGCTCGATGCCCAACAGGCGCGCCGCGCTTAGATTTGACCAGAGAATTCTGCCTTTGGAGTCCAAGCTGAAATATCCGATCGGGGCGAAGTCGTAAAAATTGACAAAATGTACCGCAAGCTCTTCTATCTGCTCATGCGCATTCAGTGGCTTCTTATTCTGTATTTCCAGCTCATGTATCAGCGTGGAAGTTAACGCTGTGGCATGGCTCACCTCGCCTTGCAACGGCTTGGGGCGTATTTTTTTTTCGGCTCGCCGTAGCGAGTCTGGGTCTTTAAATGGTGGTGGTTTCATGCCTGACATTTCGGTTCTTTCATGAAAAACTGGAGTGGTTTCTCGTCAGAAAACGGTTAATCCGACTCTCATTCTATGCAGAGGACTCCGGTGCGCCGGGATAACGCGGCGGCTCGCCCAGGCGGCGCAGCAGGTCGTTGATCTCTTGCTTGAGTTGCAGGTGGCGCTCCTCACGATCGAGCATGACGTTTTGCCAGCGCAGCAGTTCGTTGAGTTGTGAATGGATCTTGCCCTCGGCCTGTTTGCGATCGCTGATGTCGCGAATGGTAGCCGCTGCATACCAGGCATTGTTGCGCCTGAAACTGGCTACGCTGAGTGCAATCGGAAAGGTGCTGCCATCTTTGCGTATGGCGGTCAGGTCAGTCAATTTCCCCAACAGTGGCCCGTCACCCGTAGCAAAAAAATGCTGCATGCCGCGCTGGACTTGCTCGCGGT
>JAYSRZ010000452.1:0-3278 GCA_043720775.1 Variovorax sp.
TGATCGTGTTGCACCACGATCAAGGCAATGTAGAAGTGGGCGAGCATGTGGATGTGATGATGTTTGAGGGCGTGATGTGATCACGTTGCTTCAAACCATTGAACAAGCTGCAGCTCAGTTAGAAACTGCTGGCGTGAGCTTTGGCCACGGCACAACAAATGCTTTTGATGAAGCGGCTTGGTTGGTGCTGTGGCAGTTAAAATTGCCGCTAGACAGTCTAGATTTGCATCGAAATAGGCCTTTATCGCCCGTAGAATCTGCGTCGACTGCTATTCTTTTAAGAGCGCGTATCGAGACCAGGAAGCCAGCTGCCTATCTGACGAATGAGGCTTGGTTGCAAGGCGTTGCCTTCCACGTGGATGAACGCGTGATTGTGCCGCGCAGTTTGATTGCTGAATTAATCGCCGATGCGGATGGCAACAGCACTCTAGATTACTGGCTGCGAGAGGATACAAAAAATGTGCTCGATCTTTGCACTGGCAATGGTTCATTGGCTGTGCTTGCAGCGCTCAACTTTCCCGACGTTCAAGTGCATGCCGCAGACATCAGCGCTGATGCGCTCGCCGTGGCTGCGATCAACGTGGCCAAGCACACCTTGCAAGAGCGAATCACATTGATCGAATCCGATGGGCTGGCGCAATGCCACGGCATTCAAAATCAACCATATGACTTGATCATTTGTAACCCGCCCTACGTCAACAGCGCCAGCATGGCCGCTTTACCAGCGGAATATTTGGCAGAGCCCGGTATCTCTCTGGCTGGCGGCGCAGACGGGATGGATTTCATCCGTCCACTGCTCAAAGCAGCGCCCCATGTGATGAGCCCTCATGCCGTGCTTGTGCTCGAAATCGGCTACGAACGTGAGCACTTTGAGCGCGTTTTCCCCCATGTGGCCGCTGTCTGGTTGGACACCAGCGCAGGCCATGATCAAGTGTTATTGCTGGAACGAAACACCTTATTGCGTGACATTTAGCGCACTTACGCGTTTCTGGGCACTCCACCCCAGCTTGCATCGCAATAGCACGCATAGAATGTGTATTCAAAAGTATTGCTTTAATTTCTTGCATCTCGAATGAGCGCGTTCCCTCCTCCCATCCAGCACCTCGGGCGCTACGACATCTTGCGTGTGCTTGGGCAGGGAGCCATGGGTGTGGTGTATGAAGGGCGAGATCCGAACTTAGACCGTCGCGTGGCGATCAAGACGGTGCGCGTGGTGGGCATGGCAGCTGCTGAAATTGCGGAATACGACCAGCGCTTCAAAACCGAAGCTCGCTCGGCCGGTCGCTTGCAGCACCCCAATATTGTCAGCGTGTATGACTCTGATACGCATACTGACGCGATGGGGCAAACCGCCTACATCGTGATGGAATTCGTGAAGGGCGAAGACCTCAAGCATTTTCTAGATCAAGGCAAACGCTTTTCGCTTGAGCAAAGCGCTTTCATGATGGCTGACCTGCTGGCAGCGCTTGATTATGCGCACCGCAACAAAATCATTCACCGCGACATCAAACCCGCCAACATGCTGCTCACGCGCGAGGGTCGCGTTAAGCTCACTGATTTCGGCGTCGCGCGCATCACAGATTCTGGCGAGGCCACCAAAACCAGCGGCGGCACGGTGGGCACATTGAAATACATGTCACCCGAGCAAGTGGCTGGCAAGGGCGTGGATGCCAGCTCGGATTTGTTTTCGGCGGGCATCGTGCTCTATCAGTTGCTTACTGGCGTGCGCCCGTTTGACGGCGAAGGTTATCTAGATATTGTCTCTAAGATCGTCAAAGAAGACCCGGTGCCCCCCAGCAGGATCGTTGGTGCCTTGCCGCCCTCGCTTGACGCAGTCGTCGCCAAAGCACTCGCTAAAAGCAAGCTAGATCGCTTCGCAGATGCAAACAACTTTGCCGCTGCGCTCAAGGCTGCCGTCAACAACGCAGATCTAACGATCACGCCTTCAGCGCAAGCACGCCCAGAGGTTTTTGAAGGCGTCGACACTTTTCCCGGCAGCAGCAGCGGAGGCAGCTCAGGAAGTACGGTGACGCAGGAGCTGGAGCTGGTGTATTGGAAAGATATCAAAGAAAGCACCGAGCCCGAAGTGCTTGAAGGTTTTCTCAAACGGTTTCCGATCGGCATTTATGCAGATTTAGCTAAGCGCCGGCTTAAAAATTTGAACGATGCGCAACTCGCCGCCGGAGCAGCTTCTCGCTACGAAGCCACCCAATTGCGCAAGCCTGGCGAAGCCACCATGGTGCATGCGCCCGTCTTGCCCGTTGCCACAGAAATCACTGGCGCGATGTTGGCGGCTTCGGTTGCGGGCGCACCGGCGCAAACTAAAACAGACGAGCCAACCTTACCGCCAAGCGCCTACAACGACTCCGAATACGGCGCAAGCACGCAATTCTCACCAACGCAATTTCCCATGACCGAGCCCGGCGTTTTGGGCAAAACCGCAGAGCGCAGCGCCGATAATACGGGGGGCATGAAATCGATGCCACCAGAAACTGCACCTGCGCAATTGCCACCCTCCGAGCGAAAAATCAAGTCCTCCAAGCCTTGGGCACTGATTAGCTTAGCTGCGATCGCCATCAGTGCAGCCGCTTTTTGGTTCACACGCAGCCCAGCGCCTGCGCCTTTGGCTCAAGATCTATCCCTTGTTACCGCCACAAGCACCATCTCGGCCAGTACACCTTCGGCGACCGTCAGCGTGGCAGCTAGTCTGTCGAGCAACGAAACTAGCAGCAGCGCCAGCACGGCATCAGAGGCGACCAGTGCAACCTTAGCGACCGGTGCAACAGCAGCAGCCAGCGCGCCTGCGCCTAGTGCCTCCGCTCCTTTTGCGGCTGCTTCTGCCCCAGCGCGTGCAGCCTCTGCAACCCGAGCTTTGCAAGCCGCACGCAAAGCCAGCGCACAAGCCACATCGACAGCATCGCCCGCACCGACAAACAGCGCCAGCACGCCCGTTGCATCGCCAAGCGCCGAGCCAGCCGCCGCAGCGCCTGCACCTCAACGCACCACACCATCGGGCAACTCTTCAACACCCGCCACACCTGTAGCTCGCGCATCTTCTGGAGGCCCGCGCGAGGCTTGCAGTGATCGGGTCTTACTCGGCTTCCTTAGCTGCATGGCAGAGCAATGCGAGCGCTCTGTGTTTCGTAACCATCCTGCTTGTGTTGAGCGCCGAGAGATGGAAGAGCGTCGGCGCACGATTCAGTAGAGCCTTTAAAATCATTGCTTATTGCACGCGTTTGTGCAGACAGAGCGTGCGCTTGATTGCCCGGCTCATATCA
>JAYSRZ010000453.1:0-1126 GCA_043720775.1 Variovorax sp.
TGCGAATCAAGGCACTGGATCGTTCAATGCGTTCAGACAAGCTGGTCAGCCGCTTATGGGTCGCCAAGACGGTGGCCATAGCGGGCAAAAATCGGCGATTCAAGAATTCACTGAAGGTCTGAACGCCGGGCAAGCGTACCTCCCTCAGCTCGGTAATACGTGTCAAGACCAAGTTTTGATACGCCGTTGTGGCTGCAAATCTGAAACTGTGTGCTGCCGTGGCGCCCTCTATCCGCGCTGCCAGCGCAATGAGCTGATGCAACAGATCACTGTCTGAATGCTGATCGCTGTCCATAGCTTTGGTGATGGCAGCCAATAGAAGCTCGGCCTCTTTCAAAAGCGGCCCCAGTTCACGCACTACAGGCCAGCCCAACAATGCCATCATGCGGTAAATTTCCAGCTCCAGCAAGCGCGAGGACACGCGCCCTGCCTTCGTTTCTGACAGTGATTCAGCCACTGCTACGTAGCGTATAAAGCCATCGTCTCGAAGCCGAAAATCTGTAAATGCGGTGGCATAGCCGGCGCCTATACGCGCGGCCACAACGGTATCTGTCCCCAGCCATTGCTTGGCAGTCACCAATAATTCGTCATCAGAGCCATGCTTGACTTGAATAAGTGCCAACTGGGTGGCAGAAATCGTTTTACCTGGTATGGACTCCAGCCATGCCGCAGGCAGGTTGAGCAGGGTGCTGATGTCCGGGTTCTCTGCACCCCAATCAGCGTGCGAAGGCAATGCCTGCGTAATGGAGTAGCGTGTAAATTCACCGTGCCGCTCCCACTTGACCAGATAGTCACCAATGCGCAATCGCAAAAAGTTTTGCGTCATGTCTGCCATCGACAAACTGGCCTGCCCTGGCAATTGGCGCAGCACACGCAACTCATCTTGGACGGTGACCCCTGCGCTCAGTACCGATACATTAGTCACCAAGGCAGGAATGCGAATCCGCGCATGAGGGCGAGCGTGGATTTCGGCATGAAGTTCTACACGTGCGGTATGGTCAATGGGCAGCAAGCGAGTAAATCCTCAAAATCATTGGCGTTACAACGCCGAGCGAGGCGCGCTCGAATCGTTGTCTTCTTTTCGATATCCAATAGCTTGGGCATGGGCGAAAAAAAATTTCCACAC
>JAYSRZ010000454.1:0-3270 GCA_043720775.1 Variovorax sp.
AGCGCCACAAATTCATCGCTGTCTTGCATGGAGATGTAGGCCGTGGTGGATTTGCTGTCGATCCACATGTGGCTAGGCGTCTTGCTTGTAGCCACGCGCTTGATCAGCTTGAGCGGCTCGGCCTGCTGTGGCAGCCATTGATACACATCCACATGGTTCAAGCGATTAGCAGCTGTGACGAACCATTTCATATCCGGCGAGAAGCGCAGATGATAAGGATCAAGAATGCCTTTGATCGTGCGCTGCACAGCGGCTGTGCGCGGGTCAAGAAAAGTGAGCGAGTCGCCGCCGGCATTGGCCACGATGAGAGATTTCTCATCCGGCGTGAGATACAAATGATGCGGCTCTTTGCCAGTGGGGATGCGCTGCGTCTCCACCCACGTGCTGGGATCAATCACGCTGATGCTGGCATCAAGCGAATTGAGCACGAATATGGGCGGCTTGGCAGGTGGCGCAGCCCCTGCGCTTTGCGCGAACGCAGGAAGAACCGAGACACCAGCCGCACCCAGCAGACCAGCCAAAAATTGCGAACGCTTCAAAACAATGACTTTCAACACAGAAACAACCTGTTATTTTAACCGTTCACTGCGCCAGAAGATGTTGCACGAAGATGCAAAAACCCTTCAAAATGAGGCCATGACTGCGTGTGCTGCTACGAAAAGTGAAAAAGTCAGTGTTCTGGGCGTGAATCTGGAAGTCTTGCGCATCGCAGCGCCAGCATCACGCCAAGCCCTGGCTTCAGAGCCGCTCACAGCATCGCCTATCGTCTTTTTGCATGAAGGTTTGGGCTGCACAGCGATGTGGGGAGATTTTCCGGCGCAGCTTTGCGCCGCCACAGGCCGCGCCGGCCTTGTCTACTCTAGGCGTGGCTACGGCCAATCCGATGCTGTGCCTGATGTGCGCGGCGCAGGGCGATTGAAACCTGACTACATGCACGTTGAGGCTTTTGAGGTTTTACCCGAACTGCTCCGATTCGAGGGCATCACACGCCCTTTATTGCTCGGCCACTCAGATGGCGGCACGATTGCGCTTTTGCATGCCGCGCATGTCGATGTAGAGGCATGCATCGTCATGGCACCGCATCTCTTTGTGGAAGACATTAGCGTCACAGCGATCTGGGCAGCCCGCGAATCTTTTGAAAATGGGGATCTGCGCGAGCGGCTGGCCAAGTATCACGCCGATATCGATGGCGCATTTTGGCAATGGAACGACATCTGGCTTTCTGATGAATTTCGCAGCTTCAACATCGAAGCAGAGTGCAAAAAAATTACCTGCCCGCTGCTCGCCATCCAAGGCCACGACGACCCCTACGGCACGATGACGCAAATCGACGCATTGATCAGCGCAAAGCCTCATCTTTTAGATGAAAACAACGATTTATTCAAACCCGATCTGCGCAGAGTGCTATTAAAACTAGAGCAATGCGGACATTCACCGCATAAAGACCAAACAGAAAAAGTGTTGGCCTCAATCAGCAAATTTCTCAAGCAAATCAATCTCACACCTTAAACGGCACGATATTGTCCGTGCCCGTTGCGCCAAACATTTGCTCGCGCAGCAAAGCGAGTTGATCGCGCACCCTCGCGGCTTTCTCGAATTCAAGATTCTTCGCGTGATCAATCATTTGCTTTTCTAGGCTCTTGATGCGTTTGCCCACATCGCGCTCGCTCATGTCTTCCACATGCGCGCGCTCCAAATCGCGCTTGGCCATTTCTTTGCTGGCTTTGTCGCTGTAAACGCCATCAATCAAATCTTTCACCTTCTTGACGATGCTCATCGGCGTGATGCCGTTGTCGAGGTTGTGCTGCGTTTGTTTGATGCGGCGGCGCTCGGTTTCATCCATCGCTTTTTTCATCGAATCGGTGATGCGGTCGCCATACAAAATCGCGCGGCCATTCAAGTTTCGTGCGGCGCGGCCTATGGTTTGGATCAAGCTTCGCTCAGCGCGCAAGAAGCCTTCTTTGTCAGCATCCAAAATCGCAACCAGCGAGACTTCTGGAATATCCAAGCCTTCGCGCAGCAAGTTAATCCCCACGAGCACGTCGAATGCACCGAGACGCAGATCGCGCAAAATCTCTACCCGCTCAACAGTGTCCACATCGCTATGAAGATAGCGCACCTTCACGCCGTTGTCCGCCAAATAATCAGTGAGCTGCTCAGCCATGCGTTTGGTGAGCGTCGTGATCAACACACGCTCATTCTTATCCACGCGAATGCGAATTTCTTGCAGCACATCGTCAACTTGATTCGTCGCGGGGCGCACTTCTACCTCTGGATCCACCAAGCCCGTAGGCCGCACAACTTGCTCCACCACCTGCCCCGCGTGCTCTTTCTCATAAGCCGCTGGCGTGGCGCTCACGAAGATGCATTGGCGCATGCGCGTCTCAAATTCTTCAAACTTTAAAGGACGATTGTCGAGAGCGCTAGGCAAGCGGAAACCATATTCCACCAGCGTGGTTTTGCGCGAGCGATCTCCGTTGTACATCGCATTGAGCTGGCCAATCATCTGATGGCTCTCATCCAAAAACATCAGCGCGTCTTTGGGCATGTAATCCGTCAACGTACTCGGCGGTGCACCGACGGGCGCGCCTGACAAATGCCGCGTGTAATTCTCAATGCCTTTGCAGTGGCCTACTTCACTCAGCATTTCAAGATCAAAGCGCGTGCGCTGCTCCAGCCGCTGGGCTTCTACCAGTTTGCCCATGCCGACCAGCTCTTTCAAGCGATCCGCCAACTCCAGCTTGATCGTCTCCACTGCCATGAGCACTTTGTCGCGCGGCGTCACGTAATGGCTGCTCGGATACACCGTAAAGCGCGGAATCTTCTGGCGGATGCGTCCCGTGAGCGGGTCAAAGAGAGAAAGTGATTCAATCTCATCATCAAACAATTCAATCCGAATCGCCAGCTCCGAATGCTCAGCAGGAAACACGTCAATCGTATCGCCGCGCACACGGAATTTACCGCGCGAAAAATCTTGCTCATTGCGCTGATACTGCATGCGAATCAATTGCCCAATCACATCGCGCTGCCCGAGCTTATCGCCCACACGCAGCGTCATGATCATCTGGTGATAACTCTCCGGCTCGCCGATGCCGTAAATCGCACTCACAGTCGCGACGATGATCACATCGCGCCGCTCCAAAATGCTCTTCGTGCATGAGAGCCGCATCTGCTCGATATGCTCATTGATCGCAGAGTCTTTTTCAATAAACAAATCGCGCTGCGGCACATAAGCCTCAGGCTGGTAATAGTCGTAGTAGCTCACGAAAT
>JAYSRZ010000455.1:0-3266 GCA_043720775.1 Variovorax sp.
GAGCGCTGCAAAACCAATTACGACCACCCCGATGCTTTCGACTGGCCGCTGCTCAGCGCCCATCTAAAAGCTCTGCGCGCTGGCCAGCCGATTGACATGCCCGTCTATGATTTCAAGCGCCATATCCGCTCTGAGCAAACGGTTGTCGTGCAACCCGCGCCCATCATCGTGCTCGAAGGCTTATTTGCCCTCTTCGACCCCGAGCTCAGAGAGATGATGTCGCTCAAAGTCTTCGTCGATACCGCCCCCGATGTCCGCTTCATCCGCCGCCTGCAACGCGATATCGCTGAGCGTGGCCGCAGCGCGGAGAGCGTCATCGAGCAATACCTACAAACCGTGCGCCCCATGCACAAGCAATTCATCGAACCCACCAAACGCAATGCGCACATCATCTTGCCCCACGGCGCCAACGGCCCAGCGGTGGACATGAT
The DNA here is from genome assembly GCA_043720775.1 of Variovorax sp. Classification (GTDB taxonomy): domain Bacteria; phylum Pseudomonadota; class Gammaproteobacteria; order Burkholderiales; family Burkholderiaceae_C; genus JANMDU01. The sequence goes on from JAYSRZ010000455.1 coordinate 432, forward strand.
CACTACCAAAGCTGTTTCTTTTATTCGGAAACTATAGGGCTGTACCTCATCTGACGAATTTATCAACGACAAAGCCCGCCGTTTGACGCGCGGGCTTTTCGTTTTTTCGTACCAACATAGAGTTGGAAGCATGAACGCTATTCATGCAGCAGTGATCTACGGCCTGCGTTGACCGCTAACTGTACCGCCCCCAGTTGCGGGTGGGTTGTAGCTCCACGTTCCTGACAGCGCGCCAGTACTTGATATCGTGCCAATAAAGCTTGATGATCCAGCCGTTGCCCGAGCCGTTGTGGAAAACTGTCCGTTGCTTCCAACTTGGCCGCTAACCGGAAAAGTCTGATTCAGGGTTTGCGAGAACACTTGCCCAGATACAACACCTGCCTGGTTAATGGTGACATTAAACGTACCGACCTCGGAACCGTCAAAAGTGCCTGCATAACTGCCAGCAAAGCTTGCCGTTGTAGATGGCGTGGTTGGCGTTGGTGTGGTCGGAGTAGTGGTCGTTGGTGTCGGTGTCGTCGTCGTTGGATTCGGGGTTGTCGTCGTAGGGTTGGGTGTGGAGGGCGTCACGATCGGAACCGTAATCGTGATACCGGGGAAATTGCCTGACGGGGGGATCACAATTGCTGTAGGTGGCCCGGCGAGGATGACACACGCGAGTTGGCGCACCTCGCCTGCCGCCAGAGGGGCTATAGCCACAGGGCTTACTGCTGGAAGTATGAGTGTTTGCAGCTCAAGCGGAATGCCAGTGGGCGCATTTCGTACTTCAAAATTTCCGTCTGCACCGACGCCGCCTGAAGCTGCCCAGCCTATGCCAACAATCCGTGCGTAAACCCGAGATATAGGCTGACCTTGCGCGTCTCTGTAACAGCCTTTGATCGTGGCCGGATTTGCCACGCTGATGTCTGCATTCCAAATCGTGAAGTGACGCACCGTACCGACGTAAGAGCCATCGGCTTGCCGCGCGGCTTGCCCTTCGCGTACCCAGCTTTTGGCCGCCTCATCGTAATACCACAGCGGTACGCTGGTGAGCGTGCCGGAATTTCCAGTGGCTGGGAAAGTCAGCGTGGCAGGAGCCGCGTTGGTCATTTCAAGCGCTGTGCCATCGGCTGCGGTGAATTTCGCTTCGATCACGCCAACACTGATCAGGCTGCTTGATACACCCGCATCTGAGCCGGTGTAAGGCCCAGCAAAGCCATTGATGCCGCGCACAGTCTCAGGATTGAAATAGCTCGACGAGATGGTCACCGCGCCTGTGTAAGCCACTCCTGCGCCCGTGCGAAAGCCAGCGCCTGCTGGAATTTCTACCTTTGCGCCACCGGGTATGACGGTGATACCTGCATTAGCTGCAAAAGTGCTAACGTTTTGATGCGCAAATACTGTAACTTGCAGTTCGGTGGCTTTGCCTGAATAGACGATAGCTGATTTCGCATTGGTCGCAAAACCCGCTTTGGTGATGAGTGCGACTGTTTCCGTGTCGCTGTTGGGCAGCGTGGTGCTCACCGCGCCTGTGGCGTCCGTAGTCAAATCAGCGCCTGCTACGCGCACGCGCGCAGCAACCACCGCGCTGCCCGCTTCGTCTTTAACGAGGACTTTGAGCGTCGTTGTCTCTACGGTAGTAGGCGTGGGTGTGGTGGTGTTGGGTGGTGTGGTGGTGCTAGATCCGCCCCCTCCACCGCCGCAGCCTGCAAGCGCTGCAATCAGCATTGCTGCAAAGAATCCTGTCTTGATCATCGCAAGTCGTTTCATAAGCGCATCCCTTGTAAAAAGTTATTTCATTTTAGTGCAACGGGTAGGACTTTTGTATGCAAAATTTAGCCGATAGCCGATAGCCGCTATCGTATGTGGAATATCATTTCTTTGCTATTTTTTAGGTAGCAAATTAAGCAATAAGTGACTTAGAAAATCATGTTGCTGGCGCGTCACAGGGTCAACGAAAACTAAGCGCTTGGCCAGCAATTGCAGGGGATTTTCAAAGCTCGGAGCTAAGGGCTCAGGCGTGAGGATGGGGTAGATGCCATCGCCTTGAATGGGCAGGCCAAGTGCGTTCATGTGAACGCGTAGCTGGTGGCGTTTGCCGGTGATGGGGTGCAGGCGGTATCTCGCCTGATCGCCCAAGCGCTCGATCAATTCAATGCGCGTTTCGGAATTGGGCTCGCCTTCAGATTCAGTCATTTGCATGAAGGAATTTGGCGATTCCACGAGGCGAGTTGTGCGCAGGAGCGGAAAACTCAGAGTTTCGACATACGGCGCGATGCATTCGTAGATTTTTTCGAGCTGGCGATCTCTGAACATCGCCGCATAAGCATCACGATCTTCTTTGCGAATGCAAAACATCACGAGGCCTGCAGTATCACGGTCAATGCGATGCATGGGCGTGAGATCAGCCAAGCCGGTGCAGTTTTTCAAGCGCACGAGCAGCGTCTCTTGCACGTAGCCGCCACTAGGCGTCACAGGCAGGAAATGCGGTTTGTCGGCCACCAAAATATGATCATCTTGATAAATGATTTGCTCATCAAACGGGATGCGCGGCTCGGCGCCTGCATCGCGCCAATAGTGGATTTTTTGGCCTGTGATGAAAGGTGCATTGATCGGTAAAGGCAGGCCGTATTCATCAACCACCAAGCCCGACTCTAAACGCTTTTTCCAGTCTAAGTGCCGTGCATTGTGCGTGGAGCGCTCTAAAAATGAGAGCAGATTGTGGGGTGTGAAATCTAAAGCGCAGGGCGCAGGCAACACCATGGTGCTGGCGCTCACGCCGTTTTTAAGCGGCAGGCTTGGTTTGTTCATCGCTTTTTGTATCGCCATCCAAGCGCTTGGCCCGATTAAGCCGCC
>JAYSRZ010000456.1:0-1121 GCA_043720775.1 Variovorax sp.
AACAAACCCGCAAACCAACTGGCGACGAAGACGATGTGAAAGGCTTTAACCCAGAGCATGCCGTCAAGTGTAGGGGAAAAACGTGTGCCTTGTGGCAACGCGTTCACTACTGAATTCATAGCGCTTTACGCAGGTTCTATGCCGGCTAGATGCTGTTTTTGTACCTGAAAGGCGGTTCTTTGCTTTGTTTGCGCGGCTTAGGCCTGTGAAAGCCGCATTCGGGCATCACGCTCCCTGCTCGGGACTTGCGGCACCTGCCGCTAGATGACGAGTAAAACGCTTCGCGTTTTTTGCACCTGCGCTGCGAAAATCGCCCGCCCGAAAAGGGTATGGGTTTCGACTCCCACAGGCCGGTGGTTGGCGCGGGAAGTTCCAATCCCAGGGCACCAAAATTATTTGCACTCGCGACCATTGGCGCACGAAGATTTTCCGCGCACCAGACAGGCCGCGAGGGTTGGGGTTGCAGCGGCTGCCGATTTTCGCAGCACAGGTTAAATAAACGCGAAGCGTTTTGGTTTCTTATCTTGCGACAAGTGTCGCAAATCCCGCGCAGGGTATATGAGGCAGACGCAGCAGCCCCAACCCTCGCAGCCGCTCTAAAAAAAAAGAAATCTTCCATTTCCAGAAAATCTGCATCAAACGAAATCTGCAATTCGCCAACAGCTTTAAGCCGGCACCACTCCAGCCTTCTTCACCAGCGCCCCATAGCGCACCAGCTCCTTTTTGAAGTGCTCCAGTGCAAATTCAGGCGTAGAAATATTCACGATATTGCCTTGCTTAGCCATCGCTTCTTTCACCTCATCGGTTGCAAAGGTCGTGCGCAAAGCGGCGTTAACTTTTTGTACCGCAGCAACGCTCATGCCCTTTGGCCCGACGCAAGCGATCCATGCATCGAGTTGATATTTCGGCACGCCTGCTTCAGTTGAAGTTGGAATCTCTGGCGCGGCGGGGCTGCGCTGGAGCATGGGGATACACAGGGCGCGTACGTTGCCCGCTTTGATTTGCGGCAAAACGGCAGGCAGCGCGCCCACGCCCCAGTCGCATTGACCACTCACGATATCTTGCAGCATCGGGGCGAAGCCGCGATAGGGAATGTGTGTGCTGAATGTGCCCGTCACGTC
>JAYSRZ010000457.1:0-1118 GCA_043720775.1 Variovorax sp.
TTGGCGAGCACTTCTTGCAGAGGCAGTTGCTCAGGCGCATCCGGCCCGCTGTGCGCCAGTGGGATGTAGGCCGCAGCGCCTCGCTCCACGCTGAAGCTGATGCCGACAATCTGGGCTTGCATCTCATGGATAGAAGTCGTTTCAGTATCTACGGCTGTAAGCTCGGCGGCTTTGATTTTTTCTAGCCATGCATCGAATGCCTCCCAAGTCAGAATGGTGTCGTATTTTTTATCGCTGATCGTGGAGACCACGGGCGCTTCCTCAGCAAACAAATCGTCCATTGCAGGCATGGGTGCAGCAACTGAGGCAGACTTCTTGCCAATAGATGCCGCCAAGCCCTTAAAACCATATTTCAGATAAAAATCTGATAGTTTTGAGGTGTTTGCCGGCGTATTATCTGCGTGGAGTGCTACTGAATCCATAGCAGGCAATCCTTCGATGTGCCCGGCTAAATCGCAATCCGTTTTGATCTTCAGCAGCTCGCGGCCTTTGGGCAACCATTCCCGCGCCTTGCGCAAATTCTCTCCCGCCACGCCTTTGATCTCATCAGCGCGCGCCATCAAATTCTCCAGCGAGCCGTATTCAGTGAGCCATTTGGCTGCTGTTTTGGGGCCCACTTTTTCCACACCCGGCACGTTATCCACCGTATCGCCCACGAGGTTTTGATAATCGAGCATGAGTGAAGGCGGCACGCCGAATTCGCTCGTCACGCCCGCGATATCGCGCTTCTTGCCATTCATCGTGTCGATGATGGTGATGTGTTCGTTCACGAGCTGCGAGAGATCTTTATCACCGCTGGAGATGATCACTTCCATGCCCTGCTCTGCACCGATTCGCGCCATCGTGCCGATCACATCATCGGCCTCCACGCCGGGCACAGCCACCACAGGCCAACCTTGTAATTTCATCACCTCATGAATCGGCGCAATCTGGCTGCGCAAATCATCAGGCATCGGCGAGCGATTGGCTTTGTAGTCGGGATAAAGCTCATCTCGAAACGTCGGCCCGCTGGCATCAAAAATACATACGGCGTATTGCGAGGGAAACTGCATGCGCAGTGCAGCCATCATATTGATCATGCCGCGAATGGCGCCCGTGGCTGGGCTCGATGGATCGCC
>JAYSRZ010000458.1:0-1115 GCA_043720775.1 Variovorax sp.
AGTGCCTTTATGCAGCAGGGGCATGTCGGCATGGTGTTGCGTACGATTCCAGCGGTTATTCCTACCGTGGATAGTTTGGGGGTGCCGCAAATTCTCAAGGAAGTGGCGATGTCCAAGCGTGGCTTGTGTATCTTGGTCGGCGCGACAGGCTCAGGCAAATCAACCACCATGGCGGCGATGATAGATTGGCGCAACGAGCACAGCTCTGGCCACATTGTCAGCATTGAAGACCCGATTGAGTTTGTACACCCGCATAAAAACTGTGTGATCACGCAGCGTGAGGTCGGTACTGACACGGAGAGTTGGGGTGCTGCATTGAAAAACTCGCTACGGCAAGCGCCAGACGTGATTTTGATGGGTGAAATTCGTGACCGTGAGACGATGGAGCACGCCATCGCCTTTGCGGAAACAGGTCACTTATGCCTAGCCACGTTGCATGCCAACAGTGCGAACCAAGCGCTTGATCGCATCATTAACTTTTTCCCAGAAGAGCGCCGTTCGCAGTTGTTGATGGATTTGTCTCTCAACTTGCGCGCCTTTGTCTCGCAGCGCCTGGTCGCCAAAGAAGATGGCAAGGGCAGAACAGCAGCCATTGAAATCATGCTGAACACACCCTTGATTTCTGACTTGATTTTCAAAGGCGAAGTCTCTGAAATAAAAGAGATCATGAAGAAAAGCCGCAATTTGGGCATGCAAACGTTTGACCAAGCGCTGTTTGACGCTTACGAAGCTTTCACGATTTCGTATGAAGATGCCTTGCGCAATGCGGATTCTGTGAACGATTTGCGCTTGCAAATCAAGCTCTCTAGCGAACGCGGAAAAAACAAAAACTTGGCAGAAGGTACCGAGCACTTTATGGTGGTTTAAAAACCACTTGCTTGCAGCTTTGTTGCAGCTTTATTTTTGCCTGGCTTCTTCTTCGCTGATGAATTCGAAGCTGCGCACCACTTTAACAACGCCACTGACACTGCGCGCAATGTCGGTGCCGCGGTCGGCTTCACGCTGCGTAACGCGACCCATCAGATATACCACGCCGCGCTCTGTCACCACTTTGAACGCATTTGATGGAATATCTTTGGTTTCAATCAAACCGGTTTTAACGCGGCTTGTGATCA
>JAYSRZ010000459.1:0-3248 GCA_043720775.1 Variovorax sp.
CCGCAGACTCTGGCCTGCCAACTTGCGCCCCGTTCATCCCGGTGGCATCAACCGCCAATTGTTGCTTCGTTATGCGCCGAAATCCTTGTTAATCAAGCACTTAAGCGCGTTTTGTTCGCGTCAATTGGTAAGAAACATTATAGGCGGTATTGGCGCTGTCTCTCTAAGGCGCATGTTCGAGCTGGATGCGGGGCTGGCTAGAATCACAGATGTTATGAAGCTATGTCCCATGTTCGACGTTAACCCAAAACAGCCAGGGAACTGTCATGGCTGAAGATAGCGAGAAGAGTGCAGCGGCGAAGGCAAGCCTGCTGGCCATCGACACCAGCAGCGAAGGCCAGCGGCTGGACAACTTCCTCCTGCGCATCTGCAAAGGCGTGCCTAAGACGCATGTGTATCGCATCATTCGCTCGGGCGAAGTGCGGGTCAACAAAGGGCGGGCGCAGGCGGATACGCGGCTCGCTGTGGGCGATATCGTGCGAATTCCGCCGATTCGGCTGACCGATAACGCTGCGCCTGAAGCTAGTGGACAAAAGAGCGGCCCTGCGCACACTCCACCTAGAGAGTTTGCTATTCTTTTTGAAGATGATCATTTGCTCGCCATCGACAAGCCTGCAGGCGTGGCCGTGCATGGCGGCTCGGGTGTGAGCTTTGGGGTGATTGAGCAATTGCGACGTGCTAGGCCGCAAGCCAAGTTTTTAGAGCTTGTGCATCGGCTGGATCGTGACACGAGTGGCGTTTTGCTGATCGCCAAGCGCCGCAGCGCTTTGGTGAATTTGCAAGCGCAGTTCAAAGCGCGTGAGACGGGGAAAACTTATCTTGCGCTCGTCAAAGGCGCGTGGCCTGCCAAGATTAAGTTGATTGATCTGCCGCTGCATAAATACTTAATCAACGGAGGCGAAGACGATGGAGAGCGAAGAGTGAAAGTGGTCGCCAAAGACGATCCCGATGGCATGCGCTCCATCACGCTCGTGAAAATCTCTAAGCTCTACACCTTGCCCAGCGTTGACGGCAACGGCGAACCAGCAAGCCTCCTAGAAGTCACCATCAAAACCGGCCGCACCCACCAAATCCGCGTGCATCTCGCGCATCACGGCCATCCGATCATTGGCGATGAAAAGTACGGTGATTTTGAGCTGAACAAAGCATTAGTGAAATCTGGCATGAAGCGCATGTATTTGCATGCATGGAAGCTCGTTTTCTCACATCCTTCGACACAACAAGACATTAGCTTGCAGTGTGAATCACCTTTTAGCAAGGCGTGAACTGTGCGCCTGCTCTATCTCCACGGCTTCCGCTCTTCGCCGCAATCTTCCAAAGCCAAACTCATGGCAGAGAAAGTGCGCTTGGCCAATCGCAAGAAGGAGGGCATTGAATGGCATTGCCCGCAGCTTCCTGCTTCTCCGGCGCAGGCGTTTGAGTTGATCTGGCAATGGGCGGCCTCGCCAGAAGCCTTGCTTAAAAACGAGCCGCTGGCTGTGATCGGTTCCTCGCTTGGCGGCTTTTATGCCGCCGCGCTCACCGAGCGGCTGCTGCGCGTGGGGATGTACGCGCGCTGCGTATTGCTCAATCCTGCGCCCTATCCAGCAAGAGATTTATCGGCCTACATCGGGCGTGTGAAGAATTGGCATGATGAAGGTGATTTCGTTTTCACGCAGCAGAATGTCGATGAACTCAAAGCGATCGACGGCCAAAGCTTCACCCGACCCGAGCGCTACATGGCGATCATTGCCAAAGGCGATGAAGTTTTAGATTGGCGTGAGATGACCAAGCGCTACCCAGCGGGCAAGATGCATTTGCAGGGTGGCGGCGATCACGCGATCAGTGATTTTGAGATGGTTGCGGATGAGGTGTTGGCGTTTTGTCGAGGCACTTGAATCACAATACTTCAATGACTAAAGACACGCTTCAGGCAGACCAACACCTTCCCCGCCAAGGCATGGCCGATGACGGCACTCGCAAAATTGTGGAAGTGGCCGTGGGCATATTGATGCAGGCAGACGGCAGCTTCTTGATGACGACGCGGCCTGCGGGCAAGGTGTATGCGGGCTGTTGGGAATTTCCGGGCGGCAAGATTGAGCGGAGCGAGACCTTGGCCGATGCGCTGCGCAGAGAGCTGATCGAGGAAATTGGCATCACGATTGGTGCTGTGCATCCTTGGAAAGAGCAAATAGTGGACTATCCGCATGCGCTAGTGCGGCTGCATTTTTGCAAAGTACACGCTTGGAGCGGCGCGTTTGAAATGCGTGAAGGGCAGGAAATGCGCTGGCAAACTTTGCCTTGCGATGTGTCACCGATTTTGCCGGGGGCTTTACCTGTGTTGGAGTGGTTGGCAACTTAGCTTTCGATGCGTCTCACAAGGCAGTTCCATAAGATGCTCGCGTATCTCACTTTGGTGTTTGCTAGCTGGCTTTTAGAGGCGATTAAAAAGAGTATCGGCTTCTTTGATGCACGGATGACTGAGGTATTGATTTTAAACAAAATCAGCGTCTAGGCCATATACCAACTGCGTGAAGCGCTATCAAATTAATAGTAAATCAAAATCGCTCATCGACCCCGAGGTACCGCCACTGCCCCACTGGCAATTGCCCTAATTTCACATTGCCAATGCGCACGCGTTTGAGCCCCGTCACATGCAAACCCACGGCTTCGCACATGCGGCGAATCTGGCGCTTCTTCCCCTCGCGCAATACAAAGCGCAGTTGCTCAGGGTTTTGCCACTCCACTTGCGCACGCTTCAAAGGCTTGTCATCTAAAACAATGCCGTGACGCAACAAATTGAGTTTCTCCAGGGAAAACTGCGACTGCACATCCGGCGTTTGCATATTGCGATTCGCTGCATCTTTGGCTTTCACCAGGCTCACGCGCACGAGGTATTCCTTCTCCATATCGGAGTCTTCGCCAATGAGTTGACGCGCAATTCGGCCATCTTGCGTTAGCACGAGTAAGCCGACCGAATCAATATCCAGCCGCCCAGCAGGTGCCAAGCCGCGCAATTGATCTCGTGCAAACCGCAGCGGGCTTGAATCAGCTAACCAATGCGCTCCGCTGCCAATCAACACCACAGCGGGCTCATGTCCATCTTCCGCCTGCCCGCTCACATAGCCGACCGGCTTGTTGAGCAAAATCGTCACTTGCCCCGCTTGATGGCCCTGCGCACGTTTGTCAACTTCTACGCGATCTTGCGGCGTGACCTTCACACCCATCGGTGCAATCTCACCATTGACTTTGACCCAGCCACGCTCGAT
>JAYSRZ010000460.1:0-1113 GCA_043720775.1 Variovorax sp.
CTCTATGTGGCCTGCGGCATCTCCGGCGCGATCCAACACTTGGCCGGCATGAAAGACAGTAAGGTCATCGTGGCGATCAACAAAGACGCAGAAGCACCAATCTTTAGCGTGGCCGATTTCGGGCTGGAAGCAGATTTGTTTGCCGCTGTGCCTGAGTTGGTTTCTAAGCTTTAAATTCAATCTCGAACGCAAAAGGCGCGAAGGTTACGTAAAAGCCGCAAAAAATAGAGTTTGAAGCTGGTGTTTTTTGCGATTTTTGCGTAACTTTCGAGCCTTTCGCGTTCTAAAAATCTCTTTAAGTAAGACAAATTCATGACCTACAAAGCCCCCATCAAAGACATGCTGTTTGGCATCAAACACATCGCCAACATTGATGCCGTCGCACAAATCCCCGGCTTTGAAGAAGCAGGCTACGAAACCGCTCAGGCTGTGCTTGAAGAGTGCGCGAAGTTCAATGAAGGCGTGCTCGCGCCACTTAACTGGGAAGGCGATAAAAATCCTTCGTTTTTCAAAGACGGCAAAGTCACCACCACGCCCGGCTTCAAAGAAGCCTACAAGCAGTATTGCGAAGGCGGTTGGGCTGGCTTGCAGCATCCGACTGAATGGGGCGGCCAGGGCTTGCCCAAGACGATTGGCGCGTTCTGCGGCGAGATGCTCCAGTCTGCCAACATGAGCTTTGCGCTGTGCCCGTTGCTCTCTGATGGCGCGATTGAAGCGCTGCTCACGGCCGGCTCAGATGAACTCAAAGCCACGTATTTAGAAAAGCTAGTTTCAGGCCAATGGACGGGCACGATGAATCTCACCGAGCCGCAGGCCGGATCTGATCTCGCGCTCGTGCGCACGCGCGCTGAGCCACTGCCTGATGGCACGTATAAAGTCTTCGGCACGAAGATTTACATCACCTATGGCGAACACGACATGGCCGAGAACATCGTGCATCTCGTGCTGGCGCGGGTGCAGGGCGCGCCTGAGGGCGTGAAGGGCATTTCGCTTTTCGTCGTACCGAAATTCATGGTGGGTAAAGACGGCTCGCTGGGCGCAAGAAACGACGTGCATTGCGTGAGCATCGAGCACAAGATGGGTATCAAGGCATCACCCACGGCAGTATTGCAA
>JAYSRZ010000461.1:0-3241 GCA_043720775.1 Variovorax sp.
TGATCGGCGAGGCCAATGATTACACCGGCAAAGGCATGAGCGGCGGCCGCATCGTTGTGCGCCCGAGCATTGATTTCCGTGGCAACGCCCACGAGAACATCATCGTGGGCAACGCTGTGCTCTACGGTGCAACAGAGGGCGAGGCCTTCCTGCGCGGCGTGGGCGGTGAGCGATTCGCGGTGCGCCTCTCGGGAGCAACGGCCGTCGTCGAAGGCACGGGCGATCATGGCTGTGAATACATGACAGGCGGCACAGTGGTCGTGCTCGGCAAAACCGGCCGCAACTTCGCAGCCGGCATGAGCGGCGGCGTGGCCTATGTGTATGACGTGGATGGTCAGTTTGCCAAGCGCTGCAACACTTCGATGGTGGGCCTCGGCAAAGTCACGGCTTCGGCAGAACAAACCGACCCGCTGCACTTGGGCCAAACTGACGATGCGTTGCTCAAAAAACTCGTCGAAGATCACCACAAGTGGACAGGCAGCTTGCGCGCGCGTGAGATCTTGGATGCATGGCCAGAGCAGCGCAGCAAGTTTGTCAAAGTGCTGCCGACGGAATATAAACGTGCGATGAGCGAGTTGGCGGCGAAAAAAGCCAAAGCAGTCGTTTAGAACAGTATTTTTAAGCGTTTAGGCACTTAGCCGGCATAGATACTGCGCAGAGTGCTACTAAATTAATAGTATCAAGATTGATCCGAAAAGAGCATCATCATGGGAAAAGCCACTGGTTTTATGGAGTTTGAGCGCATCGAAGAGGGCTACAAGCCTGTTGGCGAGCGCGTCAAGCATTACAAAGAATTCGTCATCGGTCTGAGTGATGCGGATGCCAAAAAGCAAGGCGCGCGCTGCATGGATTGCGGCACGCCGTTTTGCAACAACGGCTGCCCGGTCAACAACATCATTCCTGATTTCAACAACCTAGTGTCTGATGGCGATTGGAAGAATGCAATTACCGTTTTGCATTCAACCAACAATTTCCCAGAGTTCACAGGCCGCATCTGCCCCGCGCCTTGCGAGGCGGCATGCACGTTGAACATCAACGATCAAGCCGTGGGCATCAAATCCATTGAGCACGCGATCATTGACAAAGCTTGGGCTGAAGGCTGGGTCAAGCCGCAAGTAGCAAAACACAAAACTGGCAAAAAAATAGCCATCGTCGGCTCTGGCCCCGCAGGCATGGCCGCCGCCCAGCAGCTCGCTCGCGCTGGCCATGACGTGACTTTGTTTGAAAAGAATGATCGCGTGGGCGGCCTGCTGCGCTACGGCATTCCTGATTTCAAGATGGAAAAAATTCACATTGATCGCCGCGTCGAGCAAATGCAAGCCGAGGGCGTGACGTTCAAAACCGGCGTGATGATCGCCAGCCTGCCTAAAGACAGCAAGGTGACCAACTGGGCGAAAGAAACCATTAGCCCTGAGCAGCTCAAAAAAGATTTCGATGCCGTGTTGCTGACCGGCGGCGCCGAGCAATCGCGCGATCTGCCCGTGCCCGGCCGTGATCTGGACGGCGTGCATTTCGCCATGGAATTCCTGCCGCAGCAAAACAAAATCAACGCGGGCGACAAACTCAAAGGCCAGCTCCGCGCAGATGACAAACACATCATCGTGATCGGCGGCGGCGATACCGGCTCAGATTGCGTCGGCACGAGCAACCGCCACGGCGCAGCCAGCGTCACGCAATTTGAAGTGATGCCCCAGCCGCCCGAAGAAGAAAACAAACCTCTCGTGTGGCCCTACTGGCCGCTCAAGCTACGCACCAGCTCCAGCCACGAAGAAGGCTGCAACCGCGAATTTGCCATCTCCACCAAGGAATTCATCGGAGAAAAAGGCAAACTCACAGGCCTCAAAACCGTTGACGTCGAAATGGCAAACGGCAAGCTCCAAGAGATCCCCGGCACAGAAAAAACCTACAAAGCCGACATGGTCTTCCTTGCCATGGGCTTCGTCTCCCCAGTAGCCAGCGTGATCGACGCTTTCGGCATCGACAAAGACAACCGTGGCAACGCCAAAGCCCACACCGAATTTGCAGGCGGCTATGCCACCAATGTGCCCAAGGTGTTCGCAGCCGGCGATATGCGCCGTGGGCAATCACTTGTCGTTTGGGCGATTCGAGAAGGCCGGCAAGCCGCTCGCGCTGTCGATGAGTTTTTGATGGGGTTTAGCGATTTGCCACGGTAAACAAGCGTAAGCCCGTTGACTGCTTACAACACCTCCCCCATTGTAGGGAGCTGAGCTTAAGTGCTTTCCCGTATCATTAGATGCCTTGCTGAGAAATCAGCGAGGCATTTTTTCTGATGACTACAAATACTCCAACATCTCCAACGCAACCTGGGCTCCGAGCAAGCTCGGCCTTGATTGAACTCAAGGATGTGTACTTCGGCTATGGGCTGGCGGGTAACACCGGGCGAAAGATATTAGATGGCGTGACGCTATCGATTGAGCGCGGCAAAGTCACGGCGCTGATGGGCGCTTCGGGCGGCGGGAAGACGACTGTGTTGCGCTTGATCGGCGGGCAAGTGAAGGCGCAATCGGGCGAGGTGTTGTTTGACGACAGCAACATCGCCACCTTGGATCAAAACGGCTTGTATGCCGCGCGGCGCAAGATGGGCATGTTGTTTCAGTTTGGTGCGCTGTTTACCGATTTAAGCGCGTTTGATAACGTGGCTTTTCCGCTGCGCGAACTAACAGATTTGCCGGAGAGCTTGATACGCGACATCGTGCTCATGAAGCTGGGCGCAGTGGGCTTGCGCGGGGCGCGAGATTTGATGCCGAGTGAGCTCTCAGGCGGCATGGCGCGGCGCGTGGCGCTAGCTCGGGCGATGGCGCTTGATCCGCAACTGATGATGTATGACGAGCCGTTTGCGGGGCTCGATCCCATTTCGTTGGGCACTTCGGCGCAACTCATTCGACAGCTCAACGATGCGCTTGGCATCACGAGCATCATCGTCTCGCATGATTTAGAAGAGACCTTTCGCATCGCGGATCGCGTGATCATCTTGGCCAATGGAAAGATTGCGGCGCAAGGCACGCCAGATGAGGTGCGCCGCAGTGAAGATCCACTCGTGCATCAGTTTGTAAACGCAAAGGCAGATGGGCCGGTCAAGTTTCATTACCCCGGCGTCGGCATCGAAGAAGATTTTGGTTCGGGCATCAAATCAGGAGGCAGCCGATGAGCTGGCTCAATCCATCTGATGTGGGCTTTGCAGTGCGCAGCACTTTGGCCAACATGGGTTATGCGGCACGTC